>JAQVGE010000154.1 GCA_028696935.1 Minisyncoccota bacterium
ATTGAGCGGCGGACAACAAAAACGCCTCGCTTTGGCCAATGTGCTCATTACCGAGCCCGATTTATTGCTACTAGACGAGCCAACCAACCACTTAGATTTAGAAATGGTGGAATGGCTCGAAGATTTTCTGAATCACTCGAAAATGACGTTACTCATGGTAACCCACGACCGTTATTTTTTGGATCATGTGTGCAACACCATTTTAGAAATAGACCAAGAAATGCTATTCCCATATCGGGGCAATTACAGTTACTATTTAGAGAAACGAGAAGCTCGTATCGACAATTTTAATGCGGAAACTACGCGCACACAAAATCTCTATCGCAAAGAGCTCGATTGGATGCGCCGACAGCCACAAGCGCGTGCCACTAAAGCACAAAGTCGCATCGACGCCTTCTACGACATAGAACAACGCGCCAAGCAACGCATTGCCGAGAAACAAGTCTCACTCGGCGTAAAAGCGGCCTATTTGGGCAGTAAAATATTCGAAGCACAATACATCTCCAAAGCGTTTGGCGACTATAAAATTCTGGATAATTTCTACTACAATTTTTCCCGATACGAAAAACTCGGTATTGTGGGGAAAAATGGCACAGGGAAATCGACGTTCCTTAGAATGTTGCTCGGCGAAGTAGCACCCGATAGTGGTCGTTTCGATATAGGCGACACGGTACAATTTGCCTATTATAGCCAATCAGGACTACAATTTGACGAACGTATGAAAGTGATTGATGCGGTACGTGATATTGCAGAAGAAATCGATTTAGGAGGCGGAAAAAAACTGAGTGCCTCACAATTCCTCACACACTTCCTATTTCCACCCGAAAAACAGCACGATTTTATTGCCAAATTAAGCGGTGGCGAGAAACGACGTTTGTACCTCTGTACAGTGCTTATCAAAAACCCGAATTTCCTCATTTTAGATGAGCCTACCAACGATTTAGATATTGCCACTTTAAATGTGTTAGAAGATTATTTAGTGAGCTTCAAAGGCTGTGTTATTGTGGTGAGTCACGACCGCTTCTTTATGGATAAAGTGGTGGATCACTTACTCGTATTCCAAGGCGATTGTAAAATCAAAGATTTCCCTGGGAATTATACCGATTACCGTGAATGGAAAACGCTCAAAGATGCAGAAGAAATAGAGTTAAAAAACAAGGTAGCAAGCGCTAAAAAAAGCACTATGGCTGGTGAGCAACAGACCGTAACCGACACTAAGCAACGCAAGCTCACCTTCAACGAAAAAAGGGAGCTAAAAACTTTAGAAACGGACATTCAAACATTGGAAAAAGAGCAGCAAACGCTTGAAGCACAATTGTCGTCAGGAACTTTCTCAACGGAAGAAATAATGACTCAATCTAAGCGTTTTTCCAAAGTCACAAACTTACTCGACGAAAAGACCATGCGTTGGCTTGAATTAAGCGAGTTGGCTAATTAAGCAGACTTAACATTGAGGCGGTTCTGGTGTTTACGATAGATATATACACCATATAGTAGCACAAATAACAACAATACATGTTCGCTGCCAATAGGATCATCTACTACCCCACCAGGATCTCCCCCTGGACCTCGCATCATCACCGAAGATTCAGGCTCTGATACCACATCAACACTTGACGCATTACCGTACATTCCCAAATCAGAGAGCAACCCTGACGATTTTTTGAACTCAATACGAGTACCACCAACAATACTTGAAGATACGGTATGTTGAGAACGCATAGTTTCTACAGTTCTCTTGTTAGTCATATTCCCTTCTATCAAAGCAGAACCACCTATTATAGATAGAGATTGCATACATTCTGATTCCTTAATCCTTAAATCCACATAGGCGGGTCCTTCGTTAGAGAAAGGCTCTGCCATAGTGATATTCTGCCCCAGAAGAGCTATATGGATAAAGGTTAATACGTTCAAAAAAACGTATACCATTATTTTCTTTATCATTTCAATCTTTTTACCTTAAAACCTAATGTTACTGAATCTTGGTCAAACGTGCGACCAAACACGTTTATCTGACCAATACTTTTTTGTTCGCCACACCTCTATCGGTAACGACTTCGAATAAGTAAACGCCCGTAGGGAGATTTACTTCCTTGATATTTGTCCACAAATTTTGTTCTTGTTCTACCATTTGTCCTGCCATGTTAAACACAGTCAATTTCTCAATTGTGAAGGACGTATAAATTAATACTGAACCTGCTTGTTTATTATATACTGTAACATCATCAGTGGCAGAATCAGGAGTTTTCACATCTGTAGATACATACATTACGCGTAAGTAGTAACGTAACTCATCAGGCAATGGTGCATCCAATTCAAACGAAGAACCTTCATTTATTTGAGTAGAAGTACCTGTGTAGGCGTCATATAAATAAAGCGTTTCCTTAAAGCTGTTTACACCGTTAAATTGAAGTGTAACACGTTGTGCTTTGGATTTGTCTGCCACACGGAACGCCAACGGAATCATATCAATATCCGACACAGCATTAATGCTTAAAGCCATATTATCGGCTACACTATAAATAGCAGCAGGTGTCATGGTAACATCGAGCATTAACAACTCGGCATCTTCACCCATAACATAAGCTCTTGAAGCAGCATTATTTTGAGCAATGATAGCATGACTCTTGACACCATTACGTAGAGCATCAATATGTAAAACGCCACCAACCGTTAATGGATTATCTGAAGCAGCCCTGCGTTTCATGCGTGCTGGACTTTGTTGAGCTGCAGCTGATTTATTTAGATCAATAATATTAGCCATATTGGCTCTAAAATTGAGCGTCAACGATTGTACATCTTCTGTAGTTTGAACCAAAAACGAACGCATAGGTGGAATATAATCAAGCGCAGTCGACGAGGTCGTCAAACCATTCAATGGGGTCATTGGTATAGTTTGATTTTCAGAATCATACAACCAGAACGTACCTGACAAATTAGGATTGGCAGCAAAGAATAACGCCAAATCTAAATTCGCCATCAATGGATTTCCCACCAAGAATATACGCCCAGAAGTCGCATTGTTAATGGTTACTTTCATAGTCTCGCCATCTGCTTCGGTTGGTTCAAAGCCCAATTTACCATAATCCGTTGGACGAGTAACGTTCACTAAATACTTATCACCACTTAAAGGTGTATCTTTTGTGCTACTATAATAGCGATACGAAGTTTCGGTTTTAGGGAAACGTACTACCACAGAATCCAGCAAACTAGTGTTTGGTGCATATTCACCCCATAAAGCAAAACCTGTTCCTGGAGCATAAAGATTACCCAAATAATTAACAGGATCAATCCACGTAGTAGAA
>JAQVGE010000155.1 GCA_028696935.1 Minisyncoccota bacterium
ACCGATCTCCGCTTCGTAAAACGCGGCGTCATGACGACGATCAAAGGAAAAAGCCACTCGTTCAAACGCATCGCGCCGGAGGAAAACGTATTCGATCCGCCCGCGCTCGTCACGGCGGAGACACAGGAGCCGGACCCGGTCCCGAAATACGATTTCACCGGAGAAAACGAACACCCCGCCGATGTCGAAATGGATAAGGATATCGATGCGATTCTGCTTGCGGAACAGGAACGTCCGGACGAGGACCGCGTTGATAACATGGACGGAGAAGATATGATCCCTGAAAAAGAAACATCCCCCGATGAAAAACCAATAGGAGAGGATTTCAATGCGTATCTCTGAAAAGCCACTCGAACCGATCGCCGAAACCAACGTCACGTCACGGATTCGCGCAAAACTCGATCTCTGCGCAAGAAACGCGGAACTCACGCTGATTTTCGGAGAAACGGGACGCGGAAAAACATTGACGGCCCGACGCTGGTGCCGGGAAAACCCACAGGCCGTTTATCTGGAACTCCGCGCGGCATCCACACTCGGAAGTTTTATCCGGCAGCTGGCAAAAAAACTCACCGGTTCGGCAAAAGGAGCGGTTTCCGAACTCAAAGAACGGATCGACCGCCATCTCTCGGAAAATAGTGTATGTCTCGTCATCGACGAGGCCCATCAGCTGATGCTTTCCAGTGACCGCGACACGGTGATCCGCAACATCGAATACATCCGGCTTGATCTTTACGAACAGACCGGCACGGCTGTCGCTCTCATTTTTACGGAGGATGACGACAAAACGTTCAATGGTTCCAACCTGCGCGGCTATCTGGAGCAATTTCTCGGACGGGGGCTGAACAAACTGTCCATTCCACCGCGGCTTTTCGGAAAAAGCGAAATTACTCCTATTGTGAAAATGTTTCAGCCGAATCCATCCGAGGAGCTGATCCGGGGCGCGATCACGGTCGCCGGAGGAATTGGAAAAATTCGCGGACTGGTCAAGCATTTGCGGACACTCCGCAAAATGGTGGACGCGAAACCGGACAAATATCAATTCACCGGTTCGCGTTTGATTGAGATTCAAGACCGGTTTGAGACCGGCGGGAAATGGGAGGAGGATTGATCCATGCGAAAGCTTCGCGTTTACATCGCGAGTTCCTGGCGGAACCAGGACCACGAAAACAGTGTTGAATTTTTCAAAAGCGAGGGATTCGAGGTCTACGACTATCGGAACCCGAACGGGATCGGAACGGGGTTCCACTGGGAAAGCGTTGATGCGGATTTTAAAAAATGGTCTGCGCGGCAGGCGCTTGACGCCTTGAGAAATTCGTCTGCCTCGGAGGCTTTTTATTCCGACATGCATGCGCTGGATCGCGCCGACGCGGTCGTCGCCCTCGCTCCGCACGGGGCTTCCGTCGGCATGGAAGTCGGCTATGCGGTTGGCCGTGGAATTCCAGTCGTTTGGATTCAATCCGAACCGCCGCAGCCGGAACTCATGGCGAAAATGTGTCAATATCGCGTGTCGGACATTGAAGAAGCGGCGGGGATTCTTCAGTTAATTCCTCCGGATTCGTTCCGATGAGCATCGCGGCGATTCACACAATCAAGTCAAAGCTCCGTCTGTCCGAAAGCAACTACCGGGCGTTGCTGATGCGGGTTGCGGGAGTCCGCAGTTCGACGGAATTGTCTCCGGGACAGGACAAGTTGGTCATGGCGGAGCTGCGTGATCTGGAGCGCCTGATCAATCCGCCCGCCGCCGCCGCGCCCAAAACGCCTCAGGAACGTAAAATCTGGGCGTTGTGGCTCGGTTCCGACGCATCCCCCGGGCTATGCCGGTATCTTCCGGAGGAGAAGCGCTGCAGCCGTTATCTCGCCGGAATTGTCGGGCGGTTCGGCACCGTTCGCTGGGATGGTGCTTCGCTCCGTTTCGACCGTATGACGATCACCGAAGCGAAGAAAGCCATCGACGCGCTTTCCGAGCGTCTCCGCTGCGAGGAACAAAAAATGGCGGATGTGCCGTTTTAAGGTGATGACACCATATTTAAAAACCGATTCCGTGACCCTTTATCATGGAGAATGCAGGGAAGTTCTTGCGGGTCTCCGGGATATCGGTCTGTCCGTCGATCTGGTGCTGACCGATCCTCCGTACTCGCGTGTCAAGGACGACGCGTGGGACCGCATAAACCATTCCAGTCTCCTTGATTTGCTGGACAGCGTGTTTCGCGGCGTGATCCCGCTGATGAAATTCAATGCGTCTCTTTATTGTTTCTGCTGGCCGAACTTCTCCGATCGGATCTCCATGCTGGTCCGCGAACACTTCGCGTTTCTCGGCTCGATTGTCTGGTGCAAACGTCGTCCGGATGGTAAATTGAACGGAATGGCATGCAAGGCTTCTTTGAACGCGGTTCGCCTTCCATTTTCGGAGACCGAGCGGATCGTCTTCGCGGAGATGAAGAATTCCGACAACGTCGCGGACGGCGAGGCGCATTATTCCACCCGGTGCGAGAATACTTATCACCACACGATGCAGCCGCTGATCGACTATTTTATTCAGGCGAAGAAAGAGTCCGGATTCTCGAATCATGAAATTTGCGACCGGATGGCCGCGCTGACGGGCAAGCGGTACGTTTTCGCCCAACACTCGTTCGGCCACAGTCAGTGGGAACTCCCGACGCGGGAACAATACGAAGCGGCTCAGACGTTCATGAAGATTGTGAAATCCGGGGAGTTTATCGGACTTCGCCGGGAGTACGAAAATCTTCGCCGGGAGTACGAAAATCTTCGCCGGGAGTACAGACCGAAGCGTGAGAACTTCACCGACCTGTGGTTTTATCAGCCCGTCGCCACCGGAGCGAAGGAACGAATTCACAACTGTCAAAAACCGATTTTGATGCTTCGGGACATGATTGAAACATCCTGTCGTCCCGGTGGGTTGGTTCTCGATCCATTTTCCGGATCTGGATCGACCGCCATTGCTGCGCTTCAGACGGGCCGCCGTGCGGTTCTGATTGAACGCGACGAACGCAACTGCGAGAAAGCGGCTTTGTGACTGTGCTCACATGAAAAAAGCCAAGCGTAGTCCGATAAAAAACAAAAGCCTTCCGGAATAATATCCGCGGGGGTCTTTTTGACTCACGCGCGACGCGCGCGCGAGACCGCACTGTTTCAGATCATCGAAATCCGCTGTTTTCGCACTGTAATACCTCCATATTGAGTAAATATTATTTCATGATCTTCCACCTGAAACCAACCCCTTCCGTCTGATTAAACCATTCCCTCCTTTATAGCAGGATGTAAATTCGTCTGGCAAATTCAGCCGC
>JAQVGE010000156.1 GCA_028696935.1 Minisyncoccota bacterium
AGCTCCTACGGCATAAACAATTGCATTTTGTCGAATGACCTCTCCTACCTCTGAGGGAAAAATAACTCGGATTGTGCCTTGATTTGTTCCACCTCTTTTGTCGGTTATTACATCTAAACCAACTCTATCTGAAGTTCCCAAAAGAGGTTCAAAAATTTTACCCAAATTCATTTCTCCGGTGCCAAAGATTTTATCTTTATTAGAAAATAACCAATAGCCAACAAAGAGAAGTATGATGACTAAGATAAATGTTATTATGAAGGCTTTACTTTTTCTTGGTTTTGACATATTTTTTATTATTAATTATTTATCTCCACTCACAGTTATAGCCAGTACTACCACTTAAATAATATGACTCAAGACAAGTTCTTTTATCTGGTCTAGATTCACACCTAAATGTTGACCAAGCGTCAGAATCTTCTCCTTCTTCTATAAAATCACTTTCTGAACTACCAGTATAACATTGTCTGCTTGGTTCATTTCCGTCTGTGTCATGGTTTGTATAACCACAATCTGTGTCATCTGCATCAATATATCCATCTAAATCATTATCTATTCCATCACTACATCTACCGGCTTCATTTCCTCCAAGGTCAATAAAGATTTCTTCACTGTAAATGTAATCAGTATCTTCCTCGTATTTACATTCCTCATAAACAGACAGAGCTACAGGTCTTGTGAAATTATTTTCTTCCATAATCTTGGTAATTATTTCTTCTTTTCTTACTCCAGCCTCCCCTTCTCGCCTTGCTTGAGCAGCCTGAACTATCTTACTAACCTCTTTTCTTATTTCTTCTAATTTATAAATATTAAGATTTGCTTCATCAATAGAATCCCTTAAGTCAGTTGTAGCTTCTTTGATTTCCTCATCATAAGTTACAATATTTTTGGTTATTTTTAGACCATCTTGAGCCATTGGAATCCAAGCAGGGTTTAGAGTTAAGGCGGCTGTATTTTCTCTCTCTATATATTGTTTTTGAATTTTATTGAAATAAAAACTATCTACAAATTCAGCATAATCTTTATTAAAGTCACTTAGTAAACTAAGTACGCCCTCTATTAAACCAGAAACTCTTTCGTTGGCAATACTTATCCTTTGATTGCCTTTCCACTTACCATCACTTCTAGCGTTTGCAAGAGCATCAATTGTTGTGTAAATAGAAGTTCTAGTAACTTCGTCCCATAGGCCTGTTCCCTCAAATATGTTTTTGTAGTTTAAATATATTTGCCCAAGTAAATTATCAGAAGGGGCTTCAATGGTGACATAGTTTCTCTTTAAAAATCCACCTCGATTATAAACAGCTTTTACGTCGGTTAGGTAGTTGGTAAAGGCTTCAAAAGCTGCACTGTTATTGATTATCCAGTTTTGGTTTGGTCCTGGTATACAGTAATCAAGTTCTCCAATCTTTGGCATAACCGCTGGTAAGTTTCTTAATAACTCTCTAGCTGCTACGATATAGTCTTGTTGAATTTGAATCACCCCTCTTTTAGTTATTGGACTTGGCATTCCCTTCTTCCAGTTTTGCCAAGTTGTTCCATCCCAAAAAGCTCTGTCGCCAACTCCCCAAACATTATATCCATCATCAAAAAGTTTAGTGCTACCAGCCGTAGTAACTGTGTAGTAGACATTTGTTAAGTATGTCCTTGTTCCTGTGTTTTCATCATAAGTAGATGGACCAAGATTAATAACTAGTTGTCTGTTTTCTTCATCGTTTGTAGTGTTGGTATTTGCGTTCCAAGTTCCTAACTCTCTCGTTCTTTCGTGATTGTAAATATTACCCAAATCCTTGGTTAAATCAAAAGGTCTATTTGTGTTAAAACCACCAGAAGAAGTGGCATACCCTTCAGTATCAATGGTTAATGAATTTGAACCAAAACCCCCAGAAACCTTATTGAAATCAGTACTATTTGAACTAAGACCAGAAAGCCCATCTAACCTTAATTTATCAATTAGATTAGCAAATAAAACATTCAAAACATCATTGATAGTGTCAGCAATTTCTAGTTGTCTTTCAGGAGAGTTCAAATAAGTTGTAACTTTGTCTTTAATAAGACTACCAGGAGTAACAACCTCCCATTCATCACAATCTTCGTACGGGTCAGTTTCTTCAGCATTTATAGAGGTTTGATAGGCTTTAGCTTCTTCTAGTTTAGCTCGAGCAATTGCTAATGTTTCAGCTGCATCTTGTAAATCTTCAATATCATTTCCATCTACCCCAGCCTGATTATAGTAGTAAGTTGCTTCATCAACTTCATTTTGAGCTGCGATAACTGCTTGTGAAGCCTCCCTTCTTGCAATCTCTTTTTCTCCAGCTTTTTTTGTAATACTTCTAACACTACAAACTTTTTGAGAAAGAAAACCGTTGTTTTGGGAAATCTCTTCTTTTTGATTAGCGACTTCGGTTGCTTGTTTGTTTGCTAAATATTGACTTGTAACCATATTAAAACCGAGAGGGTTATTTTGCGGTCGTTGAGTTAAGGCTAACCAGCCATTCCAACCCCCTTTTGAAAAATCGTTTTCAAAATCTTCAGATGAAGAACCATCTATTAAATAATTATCCAAATCTTGTTTAACGGAATCCGCAAAATTATTGGAAGCCTGACGTGTCTTAATGGTTGAAATAGCAAAACCTCGAGCATAAGGATAATCAGTGTCACTATTTAGCCCTTCGAACATTTTTAATTCTTGATCAATTATTTGTCTTTCAATACTATCTACCAGAGAGTTAATATTTCTAACATACATTGGGTCTCCATCAAAACCAGTATTAACCCAGTTCATTGTTGATTTGGTCATTGCAACCAGTTGGTTTTTGGCTAAAGTAAAGGCGATACCATTTAGACACTCTTCTCTCATCGCTTTGGCTTTTTCTTTTTCGGCAATTTGCTCAAGTAGTTGTTCTTGTCTTTCTGATTTGGTGTTGACTGTTTCTAATGTTCTGTCTGTAGCAATGTCTGTTAGGGCTGGCCCTGGGTCTTTCGGGAACCAAGAAACTCCAAAAGCTGTTAGGATTTCAGTTCCTAATTTCTTAATTTCTTCAGCCTTTGATTTCATACTGGTAAATCGATCTTTAATACTTTTAAAATCTCCAGACATTAAATCAGCTAAGGTTCCAGAAATTTTATCAACAACTCCTGTACACCCAACTACCGCCATCATAGTGTTTGAGTTTAAATAATCTGAGAGTTTAAATTTGTAGGGGTTTCTACCACTATTAGGATTATCCCAGTTTAGACTAGCTGCATTTATTTGAAGAGGTGAAAGAAATTGTACAGAAAAGAC
>JAQVGE010000157.1 GCA_028696935.1 Minisyncoccota bacterium
CGCTGGCAATTTCGCTCTCACTACGTTGCAGTGACGGCATGGCGATAACATCCGCCTGAAGGTTTTGCAGTTCGCTGAAATATCTAGGGAAATATACATCGTAGCATATCGCAATCGCAAGACGCCCGAATGACATTTCAAAAGTTTTGACTTCATCGCCCGGGACTACACCCAATTGCTCCTTTTCCGCTATAGTGGGGTGAATCTTGTCATAATGCCCAACTACGCTGCCGTCGCCATCAATCGCCAACGCCCTGTTCCGAAAAACCCCATCAACGTTCACAAGCAGCGGCAACACCACCGCCGATCCGGATTCGCCGGCCAGTTTTGACACTTTTTGAATAAGGACATCAGCATTATCGGAAAGTTGAACCCATTGCTTCGGCGGAGCGTTATAAACGTTGAAATATTCCGGCAGAATGCAAAGCGAAGCTTTTCTGCTCATGGCCTCACCAAGCAGCTCGAAACCTATTGAAATGGTTTTTTCGTGCGATTCTATGCTTTCCGCAGCCACAAACTCAGGTGGTTGAATTGATGCAATGGTCAGCCTTTTCATTTTTACGCCTTATCTAAGTCAATTTTTCAAGACATTAACAATATAATGAAATTATCGGTTATTACCTCGGCAGAATGCAAAATGATTTTAAAAAAATAATTCACAATTCTTAAATTGAGCGTAGAAGGGTTTTGTAGCAAGCCAATTATCCCAAAACTGTCTATTTTCTATTGACGTAAAAAGGCATTACCTTTCCTCATGGATTTCCACTTTGCCAGGGGATTTGATTCCCAGCAGCCTGCGGGCCTTGAAAAACGCTTCAACATAACGACCTGTCAAGTCGCCATAGTCAGGCCAGTCATGCCTCGACCAAGCCGGATCGTGTTGAAAATCAGTAAAAAAATAAGGCAGGTAATCGCGGTCCCGGTCCACATTATTATTAAGAAAATCCACACCCAACGCCACCCGCGAGAGAATATCTAAACAGTCATCTTGAAAATCAAAAGCCATAGCCGAAGCTCCTGCTGAAGTTGGCGGATAATTGCAATTATACCCAATGACGCACTTTGACCAAGTTTATCAGTATAATACTTCTTGGAATGGTGACTCAAACATTTTCATGTACAATCAGGCAGAACATGACAAGTATGCTTACAACAGTTCATTGTCGCAAAATTATCGAGGCATATTAAAAATACAAATGATAACCTGAAAAAAATGAAATTTATTGACATCGTTTCTGCTGATAATATATTCCAATGGTAATAGAACAGGTCGTTAAGATATGTTGAAAATATATATTTATGTGACATTGAAATATTGGATTTGAATATCCATATTCTTGAAATAATTTATAATAATATTTTGCAAAAGTCTCTAGAACATCAAAATCCGACACACATAATTCTGCAACCATTGTCAATAAAAACCATTGTAACATTTAAAAAAGGAAAGCGTTAAACATGAATATAGTTGTTCTTGATGGAGGCACACTCAATCCTGGTGATCTTAGTTGGGATTCCTTAGGAAATTTTGGAAATTATAAAGTTTATGACAGTACTCCCAATGATAAAGTTATTCATCGCAGTCAGAATGCGGATATTTTGATCATAAACAAGATTAATTTGACCCGGAATATCATTCTCCAGTTGCCAAATTTGAAATATATAGGCGTAACGGCAACAGGATATAATGTAGTTGACACAGAAGCCGCCAAAGATTTTTCGATAGTTGTAACCAATGTCCCGACATATGGAACCAGGTCCGTTGCGCAAATGACTTTTTCACTGATACTTGAACTTTGTCAGCATTCTGGCGAGCATAGCAAAACCGTCCATGAAGGCAAGTGGTCGCAATGCCCTGATTTTTGCTATTGGGATTATCCTCTCATTGAACTCAATGATCTGACAATAGGTATAGTAGGATTTGGAAAAATTGGACAAGCCACCGCAGCTATTGCAAAAGCGTTTGGAATGAAAGTTATAGTATATGATGTTTTTTGTGACAACTGTGCCGATGAGGAAATTAAATTTGTAACATTGAACGAACTTTTAGCAAAAAGTGATTTTGTAACACTCCATTGTCCGTTAACAAGCGAAAACAAAGGCTTGATAAATGCAGAACGATTATCAAAAATGAAAAAAACTGCATTTATTATCAATACCAGCCGCGGGCAACTGATCAATGAAACTGATCTTGGCAATGCTCTTAACACAGGACAAATAGCCGGAGCAGGCCTTGATGTATTATCAAAAGAACCACCAGACCCTTCAAATCCATTACTTAAAGTGTCAAATTGTATAATTACTCCTCACATAGCCTGGGCGACACGTTCGGCAAGAATGAGATTGATGGATACAGTTATAAGTAATATTGCTTCATTTGTATCTGGAAATACTGTTAACACAGTATAAAATTACAATTGTCAAAAAAACAGATTGGAGAAATACATGCCCCAGCCCAATATTCTACTGATTACCGTCGAACATTGGTCCGCAAGGTTTCTAGGCTGTGCTGGGCATCAGTGTATCATGACGCCGACACTGGATTCGCTGGCAGCTAATGGCGTGAGATTTACAAATGCTCTGAGCCCGACCCCTACATGTATACCGGCTCGTAGGGAGCTTATGACTGGAACATCTGCAAAAACTCATGGAGACAGAGTTTTCAACCAGTTGCTTCAGATGCCGAACCTCCCAACATTGGCGGACATTTTTTCACAGTCAGGCTATCAAACTTATGCCGCTGGAAAGCTGCATGTATACCCCCAAAGAGATCGAATAGGATTTGATGATGTAATTTTGAATGAAGAAGGACGACATCATCTTGGGCTAAAGTCTGACGATTATGAACTATATCTGGCTGAGCATGGATATGTCGGCCAGGAATTTACACACGGCATGTGTAATAACTCCTATATAATGCGACCATGGCATTTGCCTGAGCATTGCCATCCAACAAATTGGACTGTCCAGCAAATGTGTAAGATTATTAAAAGGCGTGATCCTAAAAGACCGTCCTTTTGGTATATGTCGTTTAGTGCTCCACACCCACCTTTGAGTCCTCTCGACTGCTATTTAAGAATGTATGATGAATTGCCCATAAATGAACCGTTTATTAGGTCATGGGCCGAAAATTTTGAAAGTCTCCCTTATGTTCTCAAAAGACGAAGAAAAGAGTATTTTGGCAGAGGCAGCGAGCTTATGAATACTCCTCATGGAATTCGTTTGGCCAGACAGGCCTA
The DNA here is from genome assembly GCA_028696935.1 of Minisyncoccota bacterium. The sequence continues at coordinate 3,240 of JAQVGE010000157.1, forward strand.
TT
>JAQVGE010000010.1 GCA_028696935.1 Minisyncoccota bacterium
GCCTTCTGAAAAGAGGGAGAAAATTATTTCATTTTTGAATGGTACTGAGGATAAGCGGATCGCAAAATATAAATCAGATTTGACATTGAATGTTCCATATAGATTGCAAGTGCCATTTTATGATGAGCTTACTATCGAAAGAAATATGTGGGGAAGTTCAAAGAAGCAACTTACAGAAGAAATTAATAGACAACGTAGACTGATGTATTATTTTACTTTGATAAATGGCCTTGGCACAGTGATAGAAGTTGATACTTTATGGGCAGAATACCTTAATAAACATAAGGAAATACTAAAAGGGTGGACCCAACTTAAACTAATACAGTATTTGCAGAATAAGAATCCAAGTGTTCCAGGCATAGCAGATAAAATTGAGGCGCCAGTTGCAAGAGATATTGATCGAGTAAGAAAATACTGGAAGCTTATTATACAGATTGATCCATCACTTCATGATATATATGGAGATATGAATCTAGAGTCAGAGGTTATTTCAGTAGATCATTTTGTTCCATGGCAATATGTTGCACATGACGAGCTGTGGAATTTGCATCCAACTACAAGGTCAATCAACAGTAGCAAGAGTAATCAGTTGCCATCATGGGCTTTGTATTTTGAGGGTTTAAGTGAGATAGAATATAGAGCATATCAATTAGTGCAGGAAAATGAACTGATAGCTCATGAATTTTCAAAGATAGCACCATATCATCTTAATAATCAAGAGATAAGAAATCAATTATATACAAAGGATTTAAGTGCGCCGGATTACAAAACACGACTGGAGCATGTTATCAGGCCAGTATTTGAGTCGGCTCAAAATTGTGGATTTAAGGAGTGGGTTTATGAAAGTAATAAAGTATAATAAGCTTGTTAGGGATAAAATACCTGAAATTATAGAAGCGGATAATGAGAAGTGCGAAATAGAAGTTCTATCAGATGAAAAATATCTTGAAATGATAGATGCAAAATTAGATGAGGAGATTGCTGAATATCATCAGGACAAGAATCTGGAAGAGCTGGCTGATTTAATGGAAGTGATATTTGCAGCTACCAGGGCAAGAGGATATTCAATAGAGGAATTGGAAGCTGTTAGAGTAGCTAAGGAAAGTAAATGTGGAGGTTTTCATAAAAAAATTCTTCTAAAGGAAGTAACTTTTAGCGAATGAGATATTTACAAACTTACTCCTCTGTGTAACAATGGTGTTAACTCGATAGAAACCGACTCGGAGGAGACCGAATGAAAATAAAATTTATTGGACGTAAAGAATTTTTAAATAAATTAAAAAAACAGGTTGATACAGACGAGATGTCTTTTTCTCTGATTTATGGAAGGCGTCGAGTAGGAAAAAGCGAACTTGTTAAAGAGACATTAAGATGTGCAAACGAAAAAAGCATTTATTTTGAATGTAAACAGGTGGCTGAGGAAAGTAATGTTGCAAGTCTTAGTGCTATTGTTTCTGATGTCATGGGACTTCCTAAACTTGGCTATACGGATATTGAATCGCTGTTAGATTATATATTCAAATTAGCAGTAAATGAGAAGTTGATACTTGTTCTCGATGAATATCCTTATCTTCGGGAATCCGTAAAAGGACTTGATAGCATATTACAATCGCTGGTAGATAGATACAGAGAGAGTTCTAAATTAAAAGTGATTATTTTAGGTTCCTATGTTGAGATTATGAGATCTTTACTGGAACATTCTAATCCATTATATGGTAGGGTGGATCTGACAATTGATCTGAAACAGATGGATTATTACGAATCGGCTTTGTTTTATCCGGAGTTTTCTCCAGAAGATAAAGTTCGCATTTATTCTGTTTTTGGTGGAATTCCTTATTACAATCGTCTAATTGATGATAAGAAAAGTGTACGAGATAATATGATTGACTTGATTGCATCTTCTGGAGCAAGATTAGAAAATGAAGTGTCGATGTATCTGAGTGCGGAGATTTCCAAAATCATAAATGCAAATGAGGTATTTGAGGCTTTGGCCAGAGGCTATTCAAGATATAGCGATATTCTGTCTCAATCACATGTTTCAAGTGGACCGACACTGATTGATGTTTTGGATAAACTGATTAAAATGGAAGTAGTAGAGAAAACTGCACCGATTAATGATCCTAATAATAAGAGAAAAGTAGGATATCAGATAGCAGATAATCTTTCTTTGTTTTATTATAGATACATTTTTAAGTATCTTTCACAGATGAAAATTATGGATTCAAGTGTTTTCTTTTCCAAGTATATTGAGAAAGATTTCGAAGAAAATTATGTACCACATCAATTTGAGGAAATCTGCAAGCAGTACTTGATTAGAGAGAACAAAGCAGGAAATATAAATCCGGTTTTTGAAAAAATTGGAAAATATTATTATGATAATCCGAAAGAACATACAAATGGTGAATTTGACATTGTCACAGAGGATGAATTGGGATTTGCTTTCTATGAAGTAAAATTCAGAAAAGCACCTGTTACTAAATCCATGGTGGAAAATGAAATTGCTCAGGTAGATGCAACAGGATTAAAATGCTATAAGTATGTATTTTTCTCGAGATCTGGGTATGAGGAAATGGATTTTGACAATGTTGTTAAGATAGATATAAAAGCATTGTTTGATTAAACGAGTTAGGATAAAAATAAAAAATTCGTTGTAATCTAGCAATGAAGAACTTATAATAGAAATGTAGCAAATTGTCTATTAAGTTTTTAGACATTGCCCAGTCTTTATGATGATCCATGAAACCATACCCAAAAAGGTACTTGCCACAATGGGGACACATCGATTCTGTAGTGTCATGGAGAATCACGAACATCAAAAAAAGTATTTCAGATACGCAAATTGATTACCATGAAGAATCATGGAGGGAAATCAATGTTTTGTCGGAGGAGTTTCCGACGATGAAGACCATTGATAAATAAACCCAGTGTTTATGCCAAACAAAGCGTAGTTAAGAAATAAAATCTACCAATTTTTACCACATAATATTTCAACATGTAAAATCCTTCACTCAGCGTGGAGGATTTTTTGCTACAAAGAAATAGAATAGATTCGATTAACCCTTCAGCAAGAAAGGAATAAACTATCAGTCTTATAGTTTTTTTTCTAAGGGTGCTACTCTATACGCAGAAAGGGAGGAGGTGAAGAGGGGGTAAATGTTAAAGTTGTGCAGAGATTACTGGGTCACGCGGACATTGGAACCACGATGGAGATTTATATGGATGTATCACAGAAATTTATGGAGGATGAATTTTTTGATAAGGTCCGTGGGAAAAAAGAGATAAATAGAAGAGATAAGGGAATGTGCCTCATTTTGAACTTGAAAAAGTTGCGCGAAAAATAAACCATTATATCGTATGGTTGAAAAAGAGTGGTACTTATTGAGAATGCCTACAATATAGACTATAATAATATTGTTATATATCAGAGAAAATGCGGTTTCAGAACCGGAACAATTTAAAACTATCGTAACAGTTTCAGCCAGCACGACTTTTTATGCCTGGACGTTTCGCTTTGCTGGACAGATGAAAATTGCAGGACCAGAGAATGTAAAACAAGAATATCTGGAAATGGCGAAGAAGGTTTTGGAATGATCCGCAGGAGGAGGGTTTCAATCGGATGGATAAGGACAATGTCACTAGATTACTAAAAGCATATTCAAAGAAAACGATTCAGAAACCGGATTTAGAGAACCTTTTCAACTCAAAATCGGATGAAGAACTATTCAATCTGATTTGTGACAATCGGGAATTGTTAGAACCAATTATTAGATCAAAGACAAATGGAAACAGAAAATTTCCAATTTATATGAAATACAGAGTTTCATTACTGGAAGATCAACAGGAAGATTATTCAGAGGAAATTGGAAAATTGCATCCGATGCTTCAGGCAAACGGATGGCTTAGAGCACATCCACTTGAATACAAGAAATATATGGATCAACTTAATCAGATGAATACGTATTTATTTTCATGCAAATCAAATGAGGAAGCAATCTCTAGAAAAGAACGCTCCTTTTCTATATTCAATGAAGAAAAAACGCTTGATGAGGTTGGGATACGGTCATTATTATCGCACGTTGATATAGATGAAAAAAAGTTAGCCTTCTACGACACCCCGGAATACTGCTTAAATGATTATATTTTAGAGCGTAAGGCAGATATGACCTTGCTTATTTGTGAAAACAAGGATATATGGTTTAATATACGTCGATTAATGTTTGAGGAAGAAAAAAGAAGTTTTCTTGGTATAAAAATTGATGGGGTAGTATTGGGTTCGGGAAACAGAATTTGCGAGAAAAAGTGTCTGAGCACTTATACAAATTTTATGAAAGCACAGAGTGTAAGCTATTTCTATTGGGGCGATATTGACCGGGAGGGATTGGACATATACCTTCGTTTAAAAAGAGAAAATCCAAACTTGTTAATTGAACTTTTTATGCCAGGGTACGAAAAAATGTTATTACTTTCAAAAGATACGAAGTTGCCGAATAGTGCAGACAATCGAGAACATAAGAATACATATGAGGAGATCTATTCGCTGTTTGAGATTGAAAAAGCAGATTTGCTGAAGGAATATATAAATCAGAATAAAAGATTACCGCAAGAGATAATCTCTTATACAATATTGAAGAATAATTAAGGAGAGGAAGCATGCAACTAAAGAACGAAGTTGCCGAAGTTCTTAACGGCTTTGAAAAGCGAATGAAGTTTATTAATATCGTTCGCACGATAACTGAATATAAGTATGCAGACAACATACGTGCTATTTTTGGTGCTGAAAAGGATCGGCTTACTAATATTATTCTTGCAGTTATGGTTTATATCAAGGAAAGAACGCTTAGTGAGGATCTTGATTGCACGCTGGCCCATGTACAGTGGTTTTTAGAGGATATTTCGCATGTTTTCTCAGATAATGCGTTATATGATACGGAATTATTAGCCAAATATATTATAGTTGATGTGCTGCAGCATGGCGGTGAAATATCAACTTTTCAGACATTTAATAGCCAGACAATGTCATTTGATATGATGCCAGTTCGGTTAATTGATGAAGAACATGGAAAATATACATTGACTGATGATGCTTTTGATTTTTTGTTTCGTATCAAAGATATTGACTCAACCCTGGATTATTCAGTTACTCGTTTTAAAATGCAGGAATATATAAGGCGGGATAATTACAGCGAAGCACTATATCAAAGTAGGGAACTGGTCAGCAGAATTCGTAACATCAAAACCGGAATGAATAACTTCATACTGAGATGCCGAGAAAATATATCAAAAGTGTCAGTGGACGAGTACGAGTCCTTAATCATGAGAATTCGTTCCCTGCTAGAGGATGAATACAAAGAACTTATAGAGATCCAAAGGAATGCGCAGGAGCGTGCTGCCAAGTTATCGGATGCAACAACAGCAGGTGTATCTTACGAAGATGCAAGAAAGCACAGGAAAGCCCTGAAGGAGATTATTGAAAATATCGAGACCACCATTGATGAACAAAGATCATTGATTAATAAGAAAAGTAGCTTATCCGAGCAATATGCTGAAATTCTAAGAGAAAGCTATCGCGTGGTCAGTTTTGAACGTTTGAACTTTAACAGTGATATCATGGTTCAAATACGAAAAATGAATAATTTGGGAGATTTAGCAAAATATCTATTGTTTCCACTTACCAAACCGGAGATTGAGAGCCAGTTTAGTGCTGAAAACTTTTATTCTGCTCAAAAATCTTTTGATGATATCGAAGAAGAAGAAAACCTTGATATTGAAAAAACGGAAGAAAATAAAGAAAGAGAAAAAATAGAAAAGCGTAATAAGAGGTATGAAGAAATCTGCTATTCTATCTTTTCTTTTCTAAAAGAGAAGAACACTTTTACTACAGGAGAATATATTGATTCATTGAGAGTATCAGAACTTAAAGATTTTTGCAGTGAACAAGCATTACCCTGTTTTTTATTATCGATATATGAAATCGGAAGCATTGATATCGAAGAGTGGAAGCAATCTGAGAATATAGAAATTCCACCAATGGGAGAATTTGAGCTCTCTTGGTGCTTACACCAGCTGCCAGAAGAATTGCTTGATATGAATAAAATTGAAATTAATAAGACAGATAAGACAATAACGTTAGAAATAAAAGAGGACGATACGGCTCGTAGAATTGATATGAGTATGTTGGAAGTGGAGGTTATACGATGAATCGATGCTCAGCTGAAATATTTAAAAAACTTCTAAAAAGAGGGTGGCTTGATAGAAGAGATGACGCGTTGATCTGGAATGCACTTGATGAGGAAGAGGTTATTTCTGATATTGAAGTACTAAAATCAGCGTTCAGTTTTGATACACTAAGAGTGGGCGATCGTTTTTATATGATTCCGACACAAGATAATGATCTCTTCTTAAAAAATAATGTGGATTATCGAAAAGATATTAAAGCGGGAAATGAAACAAGGACGCGTGATTTGTATCTTTTGAATTATCTTGCAATTTATATTATCTTCCTATTTTTCAGAGGAGAAGGCAGCAATTCGCAGTGCAGAGAATTTATTACCAAAGAAGAACTGATCTCACAGTTTACGGAGCATTGTCGTGAGACTGAGAGTGCAGAAGCGGATACGAACGATGATTTCAGCGAGAGCTTCGTGGCACTGGCGCAGGATTGGCTCAGCAAAACAGAAGGAAATTCAGATTCCACAAAAGTTACTACAGAAAAAAACGGTGTAATAAATAAAATAATGCTGAAATTCAGAGCAGATGGATTATTTGAGGAAATCGAAGGAAAGATCCGACCAACACGTAAGATGATTGATCTTATGCCATATTGGCTTCGTAAGGAAAGGGTTAAGAAAATAAATGTATGGATAGAGGAGGTTGAAGCAGATGCCGCAGATCAGTAAGATTAGAATTGCGAACTTCACCTATAACGATGGAAAAAGATTAATTGCAGATGAACTCTTTGATTTTGCTAACAAAGAAGACAATGCTGCATTAAACTCATTAATCAATCTTAAAAATGGTGGTGGAAAGTCTGTGCTAGTGCAGTTAATGCTACAACCAATCCATCCCAAAGCAAAGATTGCCGGTAGAAAAATTGAAAGTTTCTTTACAAAAGCCAGCGACCACTGCTTTGTTGTTATAGAGTGGTTTAAAGATAATAGTACAGAAAAACTTATGACCGGAATTGCTATGGCTTCGGGAGAGTCGTCAAACAATACAGAAGATAACGCAAAGGGAAGGCCAGTAAAGTATTATACTTTTATAAGTCATTATTCTGATTATTCAAATATATATAATATAGTCAGGCTGCCGCTCTCTGAGAAAAATAGAAGCAATTTTGTTGCGGCATCCTTTAATGAAGTCAGAGATTTGGCTAAGAAAAGCAATGGATTCCTTGACTATTACATCTCGGATGATAGCAGACAGTGGAGAGAAAAGTTAGCTGAGTATGGAATCGTGCAGGAAGAATGGAAAAATATCATTGAAGAGCTTAATTCTGTTGAAGGCGGAATGACCGAATTCTTCGCAAGATTTAAGGAGTCAGATCAGCTGATTAATCAGTTGCTTATTCCAACGATTGAAGAAAAGTTCGGTCAATCTTCAGCAAAGGAAGACGATGCTTCACTGTCCACAATGCTTATTGAACATGCGAAAGCATACAATAAACAAAAGGATTTAATATGTGAAAAAGAGTCTTGTCAGAGTTTTCAGATTCTTTTATCACAGATAAATGAGATGGTCCATAATGTGTGGAATAAAAATGACGATTATGAAAAGAAACTACAGGATTTAAGGGCTTTTTATAATGCGTTATGTGAAAAAAAGGAGGTTGTCAATGAAACACTATATGTTTTAGACAATGGGATTAAGAGTGCTCAAAAAGAATTGGAACATTTGGATTATGAAAAGAATTCTGAAGAATATTATGTAGCTAAGAAAGAGATAGCGTTGGCAAAGGATACTCTTAAAAGAATAGAAACTGAAACTGAAAAATATAATAATCGTTTAATCCTAACCCAACACAAAATAGATGCTCTATCCTGCGTAAAATTATACACAGATATTAGTAGAATTGAGAGTAAGCTGAAGGCAATTCAATGCGATATTAAGGCTAAAAGTGAAAATGACGATTCTACTAAGCGGTTAAATGACTTGGGCTTTTCGGTAATGCAGGAAATTGAAAGTCTGTATCCGCAAGTAAAGGAGGAATTAGTAAAGAAAAAAGAAGAATGTACACAGTTAAAGGATAGTTTAGCAAAAACTCAAAATGAAATAAAGAATATACAGGAACGTAAAGGTCAGAAAAAAACTGCATATGATCGTGCGGATGAAGCGTTTAAAAATGCATGCCATGAAACGGATAAAGATATAGCGGCACTTAGAATAGATGCCAGGAGATATTTTGATGGTTGTTATCGAAACGATGAACTTCAAAGATATAAGTCCGATAACGATAAGAATAAAGACAATCTGCAGGCGGAAATAGAAAAACAGGATGCCGAGGTGAAAAAGCTTTCAGTACGAAATACAAAAATTGAGACAGAAAATAGCGAACTTAATCAAAAAAAATCAAAACTTGAATCGGAAGGGAAATTATTACAAAAGGAATTTGAGAAATATAGTGATTTGGAGAAATACTTACGAAACATATGTGGAATTTATAATCTTGATGAGTCTGATATATTTAATGGTCAGCTATTAAAATATATAAAAACCCAGGAAAGTATTTGTGTATCCAGTAGAGAAAGCATAGCTACAAAAATATCGATAATCGAAGATGAAATACAGGCCGCTGAAAAAGGGTATGTTCATGTCCCAAAGAGAGCTATAGAATACCTTAATTATTCCGGCATTAAGTATCAAACCTGCGAAAAATATCTGAATTCGATTGTAGAGAAACAGATCAGCAAAGATCAGTGTCTCACAATATTGAAGAATTATCCGGCAATAGCATATGGAATTATTCTTGATGATAAGGAAAAAGTGAAGCTTGCCAGTATGGAACGTGAGATGGAGGATTGGCTTCCTTCTATGGTTCCTGTGTTTACGCATGAACAGTTTGAAAAGGTAATAAATGTTCAGAAGAACAATGGCGAGGCACTCGCATTTTATTCCGTGGAATATTTTTCTTCAAAAGAAATTTTTATAGAAGGGCTTAAATCAAAAAAAGAGAAATTGGAAAATCAGAAGGATACCTATGCAAGAGCACTTGAAGATTATAACTTACAAAGTAAAAAAGCTGAGGAAATGGATGCCTATAACGAATCTTCAAGACAAAGCTTTGAAAAGGAGTTGAAACAGATAGCTGATGAGATCTCCAATACTGGAAAATTACTTGATGATCTAGATGCAGAAAAAAAATCAAATGTGTTAGCTGCTGATACAATTAACAGTGAAATCGACGATTACAAGATAAAGGTTACTGGTATCGAAAGATGGCTTGAAAAGTATGCAGATCTATCGTTACGTTTGGGCGAAGAAAATGTAAAACTAGAAGAAAGAACCAAAGCTTACCAGGATCACGAGAAAGTAAATCGTGAATTAGTTAGGTTTCAGAAAGAGGTTCTGGCAATACAGGAAAATTTTAATGAATCGGACAGGGAGATTAAAGAGAAGGAGATCTATTTCAGTAAGATAGAAGAGGCTAAGACGGAACTTGGAGATATTCCAGGTGGATCAGTAATGGAAGGGGAATGGGAGAGATTGCTCGAAGAATATCATGAATTAAAGAAATCCCAGAAAGCTGAAATTGCTGTACTATACGAACGTGTAGAAGGTTACATGCGAGAAATGGCTGATAAGAGAGCCGGACTTAATAAATACAATTTACCGGAAAACGATTATATTACATTAAACTATGATGATAGTGAATACAAGGGATTACAACAGGCTGAGAAAGAGCTTGCTGAGAAAAAAGACGGTTTACTTATTGAATTAAATGACGCCAATAAGATGTTTGGCAGATGCGAGGCAGCATATGATTCAGCTCAAAAAACGTTATCAGAGCATGATGGAGTGCCACTTGAGGAGGAATTCATTCAAGGCAATTATAGCGAACGTAAAAAAGAAACGAGGAAAATTCTCAGTGAATTGAATGATCGCACTAAAGCGGAGAATGTAATAAAGGGCGAGGTTGTTCGATTTGTGGATCGCACGCAAGATGTTCTTGAAAGACACAAAAAAACAACATCCAATACTGAAATTAAGCTCGAAGAGAGTATTGAAAAGCAATATAACACATTCTCTGAGAATTTAACGAATGCATTTAAGTTATATGAAAATGAAAAGGTTACTTTGTCCTCCACATTAGGCAAAGAAGTGTTAAAAGAGACACTATATCAGTTCAATGAGCTTCAGGCATTAAAAAGCTTCGAACGAATGGTTAATACAGATGAGTATAAGGGCGATAAGTATTTTACTCTTTCCGAACAAGTAGAAGGCGTTATGAAGGCAACTAAGCTCAGATTCTCTCAGATTGAGACGGACCTGGAAGAATTTAATAGAAGCAAGTCTGATTTATTGCGTCAATGTGTGTTCCAGGGGAAACGAGTATATGAGGGCCTTCGATCAATGGCAAAGAGTTCCGCTGTTTCAATCGTGGAAGGAAAATCTAAGAAGCAGATGATTAAAATTGACATACCGGATGAGATTGACACAAACGTTGCGGAAGCGACTATTGATGCTGAACTTGATACCGGAATTCAGGAACTTGTGCTATTGCTTAACAATAACAGCAGTGAAGCAGATGTTATAAAAACAACGAATAGAGTTATTGGGAGTCAGACACTACTCAGAAAATATGTTGGCAAAGATAATATTAGAGTAGACGTATATAAGATTGATCTGAATCCCGAGAATGCCAAATACCGGACCTGGAGAGAAACACAGATAAATAGTTCAGGTGGAGAAAAGCTGGTTTCCTATTTTGCTCTGATATTGTCATTGCTTAATTATTCTAGAAGTGACTATGGAGACATCAATGATAAGAATCTGACCAGTGTATTGATTCTTGATAATCCATTTGGTGCGGTTTCATCAGGACACTTGCTTCAACCTATGTTTGAAATAGCAAATCACTTCAGAGTTCAGTTGATTTGTTTGTCGGATCTAAATAAAGCAGATATTACAGCTTGCTTTGATAATTTTATCAAGGCAACAGTGAAACCTTTGAAATATTCAAGTATTGAAATGCTAACACATGAAGGGAATGAAGCTATTGAGCATGGATTTTATAGAAGCGAACAAATGTCGTTTCTATCATAATGAAATCATATCAATAGCAAACCTTATGAAAAAGGAGCGTTTGAGGTTAATCATCAAGATGCAGAATAAAGGTAAACTCTGGATTCTCGCTTACAAAACGGAATTTTCACTTACAAAATGGGACTCTCGGTTACAAAACGGGACTTTCATTTACAATATGTGAGTTTTTGTCTTACAAACTAGATTCTTGGATTGCAATTTACCCTAACACCCCCTAGCATTTTTCTGAAAAGACAATATATTATCCGAAACTTGACTAAATAACTAAAATTGGTTAATATATTATCTATGAAGAACTTTGACTTTTTGAAATCACCAAATGATATTAATATTGAAATTGCTAAACGAGTAAGTGCAAGGAGAAAGGAGAACAATATCACACAGGAGCAGCTTAGTGTGAAATCAGATGTAAGCTTTGGATCGATCAAAAGATTTGAGAGAACCGGCGAAATATCACTATCCTCACTTATAAAAATAGCATTTGCCTTAGGATTGGAAAATGACTTTGATTACTTATTTTCTAAGAAGGGATATTCATCCATTCAGGAGGTAATTGATGAACAATAAGAAACTCTTAGAAGTATATATAAACCAAAAGCATGTAGGCACATTGGCAGAAACCAAGGATCATCTGATGGCGTTCGAATATAGTGATGAATGGGTAAGATTTGGTTTTTCTATTAGCCCAGCATCAATACCATTGCAAAAGGGAGTTTTTGTTCCTAAAAAGTATGACCCCTTTGATGGGTTGTTTGGTGTATTTGCAGATAGTCTTCCCGATGGTTGGGGACGACTTTTAGTCGATAGGTTATTATTGAAAAGGCAGATTAACCCTGCAAGTATTAGTGCGCTTACAAGACTGGCAATTGTTGGGAATAGTGGTATGGGGGCCCTGGAATATCGCCCTTCAAACGAAATGAACGCAGAAATGACAGGAATGACATTGGATGAACTTGCCAAGGAATGTGAGAAGATGTTTGATACAGAACATTCAGAACACTTAGATGAACTGTTTCGTTTGGGAGGATCTTCTGGTGGGGCAAGACCAAAAGTGAATTATGAGATTAGTGGGGAAGAATGGATCGTAAAATTTCCTTCTTCTATTGATAGAAAGAATATAGGAAGAGAAGAGTATGATTATTCTGTATGTGCAAAGAAATGTCAATTGCCTATGACAGAGACAAGGCTTCTTCCTTCGAAGATTTGTGAAGGATATTTTGCAACAAAGCGTTTTGATAGAGACAACGGTCAGAAAATCCATATGGTATCAGTGAGTGGATTATTAGAGACTTCACACCGGATTCCTAATCTTGATTACAATATTTTGATGCAGTTAACGTTAAAAATAGCACAAAGTTACGAAGAAGTTGAGAAACTTTTTAGATGGATGTGCTTTAATGTATTTGCGCACAATAGAGATGATCATTCTAAGAATTTTTCTTATATTTATAAGGATGAGAGTTGGAAGCTGTCGCCAGCATATGATCTGACCTATAGCAATTCAATCGGTGGAGAACATGCTACGACAATAAATGGCAACGGAAGCAATCCTGGAATTGCTGATATTATGGAAGTTGCAAAAAAAACGAAGATGGATGAGAAGAAAGCGCTAAGAATTGCTGAGGAGATCAGAGAGGTTGTAGCGGAGGATTTGAAGGAATATTTGTAATAATACAAAAAGTAATTTAAATTCTGCTCATTAACAGGCTTAGTAGAGATAAATAATTATCATAAACTTTGTTTATACAATAATGGATATCCGGAGAATGAAATATGAATGATTGACTGTTCAACTTCGGCAGAATATTGTCCTATATCTCCGGATTTATCGAGAAGTCGTTACGTGCTACAAATTAAAAGTTAAGAGTTTTGGGCAGAGGTGCATTTGATTGTATCCCTGTCCTTTTCATATTGAGGGTAGCGACAAGATAATAGATCAAAAGTGAATATAAATTATATTAATGATGAATGTGTATGACTTTTTGCTAAATACAGATTCCTTAGACCTATAAAACAAAGAATGGAATTATAAGGTAGAGGTGAACAATCACTTACCCCAGTTTGTTGGGGAGTTTATCTTGGAAAAAAGCTAACGAAAAGTAAAGATGTGGTTTACTTTCCATTAGTGGAGGCGGGAAAATAAAAAGAAGAAGTAATGTGTTGGCTGCTATACCGTGCGTCAATAGAATTCCGATTTTAATATGACACAAATGTGGATTTTATTATTCAAAAGCAAGATATCGACAAAATGCAAAAACTGAATCGAGAAAGCTAAAATAAAACTGTCGAAAAAGTAAAATTAGTATGTGTCAAAAATAAAATGGAATTCTATTGACGTACTAATGATTGGATTTTATAATGAGAATATCAAATGATTATGGGGTAATAGAATGATTACTGCAATAAATTTTTCGGAATATGAACTTAATGGAATGTATTACGGTGGTTCGGAAAGAAAAGAAGGAATAACGCTTGCTGGCGAAGATTATATGATTAAGTACCAAAAGCAAACTGCTTTTGGTAAAAGAAATAATCATATATCTGAGTTTATTGGTTCACATATTTTTGAACTATGTGGATTTCAAGCGCATAAAACATATCTTGGATATCGAAATGGGGAGCAGGTTGTAGCATGTAAAGACTTCAATGTTGAAGGGAAGCAATTTGTCCCGTTTAATGATGTCGGAGAAAGTACATTGGATCAAGACAAAGAAACATATCAGTATGATTATGAAGATATTATGC
>JAQVGE010000158.1 GCA_028696935.1 Minisyncoccota bacterium
GTGTTAACAATACTTCAAGATATGAATAGCATGAAGAAAATAAATGAGGTTATAGTCGAAACCTTTTATTCTCATAGACAGCTTAACAGATATATGAAGATGTTCACGAGTGTGTCACTGAAAGAGTATGTAAGAATCAAAAGATTCAACTATGCGATTGAATTGTTAAAAGAGAATGATGGTAGCATAGAAGAAATCGCATTAAAACTAGGGTATTTTGACAGTTCTCATTTTATAAAAGATTTTTGTAAAATTGCACACATTACACCTACCCAGTTTCGCGTTAACAAGTCCAAATTTTACAATGAAAGTATGAAACGATTTTGATATACTTAAATCAAAAAGGAGAATAAATTATGAAGTTTCATAGCCCAATGATTTTAGTTTCAGATATCAATAAGTCAAAGATGTTTTACATTGACTTATTAAATGAAGAAGTAGAACAAGATTTAGGTTCTTATATTGTCTTTAAAGGTGGATTTTCCATGATGAGTAAATCCCAATGGGAAAATCTTACAAAGACGAGTATGATTCAAAACAGTTCAAAAGAATACTCATTTGAACTTTATTTTGAAGAAGATGATATTGATAGTTTTATTCAGAAATTAAGTAAGGATAAGGTAGAAATTTTAACGCAACTTGAGGAAGCACCATGGGGTCAAAGAGCAATACGAATATTAGATTTAGACAATCATGTAATTGAAATTGCCGAATCAATGGAGTCAGTTGTGAGAAAATTTTTAGAACAAGGTTTAGAAGCAGAAGATGTATCTTCAAAAACTCTGATGCCAATTGATTTCATCAACAAAGTAAAAGAAAACTTATAACAGTATGACAGATCAACTAAAACAAAGATTCCTAATGATTGAATTGTATTGTGAATCTTTAATAGGAAGCAAAACCGAGGTACAGCTTGATTGGAATGCAACAAAGTTCACTATCCACGGGAAAATGTATGCATTAATAGGGTTTGATAGTGTCAAAAGGCCAATACTTACATTGCGTCAAGAACCTTCATATGTTGACTTTTTGCAGAGACAGTATAACTATATAGTGCCCGGTTACTATATGAATAAACTTCATTGGATTTCTGTACTTTTAGAAACTGAGATTCAAGATGACTTCATAAAAGAATTAATTATGAGTTCTTATGTTAATGTAATTAAGACCTTGCCAAAAAAATATCAGAATTTGACAGAGTGATTAATTGCAAATATATTTCGGAACAATGAGTAAGAGATTTATTAGTTGGTTCTATTTGATAAAACTGGGTTAGTATTTTCCCTAATTTTCCACTATTTACTCGATTAGGTCATTTTCTTACCAGTTGTAGTAGGTAAAATACTTACCACCATTTACCCACAGATACCAACCGTTACTCGATATTTCTCATTTTGGCAAATTCTTACCAGTTAAGGTTAAAGAGCCCCCAAAAACACGACCCTTTAAGGTTAACAGAGACTCCAATAAAACATTTTATTGGTTCTATTAAACGAACTAATTGCATAGTTAATGTCCATTTAGGGCATTTTTTTATTTTTTTGTGAATTATGTAAAACAAAATAGTCAAAAACGGCAAAAGTGTTCACTTTAATCTTGATTAAATATAAAGAATAATGTAATATAAGTGTGAACGAAAGTGCCGAAAACGGCAAAAGCGTTCAGAGGGTGTGAGTGGCATGCTTATTAATAGGAATGAATATTTAAATAAGTTGATTGAAAGTAAGCATATCAACCTGGTCAAGGTTGTCACGGGAATCAGAAGAAGTGGGAAATCATATTTGCTAGATCCGCTCTTCACAAATCATCTAAAGGAAACTGGTGTTGATGAGAATCATATTTTAAAGATTGATCTAGATCAACTTAGAAATCATAAATATCATGATCCATATGTATTAGATGAATATATTAGAGGCAAGATAATTGATAACAATATGTACTATGTTATTCTTGATGAGATTCAACTTGTTTCAAATTTTGAATCATTACTAAACGGATACTTGAATATGAGTAATATTGACATTTATGTCACAGGTAGTAATTCGAGGTTTTTATCATCTGACATAGTAACTGAATTTAGAGGAAGAAGCCATCTAATAAGAATATATCCTTTATCCTTTAAAGAGTTTTACGAAGCGAATAAACTTAATAAAATTGAAGCCTATAATCAGTATATTCGATATGGTGGAATGCCATTAGTTTTATCATTGAATCGCGACCAAGAAAAATCTAGTTACTTAAAAAACCTTTTTGAATTAACATATTTTAAGGATATCATAGAGAGAAACAAAGTTGAAAAAAACGAAGTTTTGATATCCTTAACAAAAGTTATTGCATCATCTATAGGATCGTTAACAAGCGCAAGAAAACTAACGAATACCTATAAGAGTAACGGGAATAGTGAATTATCAGTTAATACTGTCATATCATACTTGGGGTATTTAGAGGATTCTTTCTTGATTGAAAAAGTGAATAGATATGATGTTAAAGGGAAACGTTACATTGAATCACTCTCAAAATACTATTTTACTGATATTGGTTTAAGAAATTCCATACTTAATTTTAGACAACAAGAAGAAAATCATATCATGGAAAACATTGTCTATTTAGAATTGGTAAGAAGAGGATATAATGTTGATGTTGGAATCGTAGAAATCAGAGAAAAAGATACTAGAAAACAACTTGAAGTTGATTTTGTTTGTAACCAGCATAATAAAAGATATTATGTGCAAGTAGCCCTAAATTTAGATACAAGAGAAAAAACAATACAAGAAGCAAGACCTTTTGATAATATTGATGATAGTTTTAAAAAAATTATAATTGTCAAAGATGAAATATTACCATGGGTAACAGAAAATGGTATATTAGTTATTGGAATAATTGAATTTTTATTAAATTCTGACAGTTTAAATCTTTAATTGTTTGAAAGATTAGAAATCTGAAGGGTATATCATTTCAATAACAGTTGTTTTTAGAATCAAAAACAAGAAATCATTAACATCAATTTTCCAGTGAATAATATATAATTAACAATCTCAAGCGAATTGATTGTAAGGAACCATAACTCCCTGATCGTTGGTTCAAATCCGACTGGGTCCTCCATTCTTTTATTTTATGTTTTATTACGGTCAATTAGTAATTCTAATATGACCGTTTTTATTTTATATATAATCAAAACATATTTATCTATTGATTCCCTCCAAATAATAGTATATAATTCAATT
>JAQVGE010000159.1 GCA_028696935.1 Minisyncoccota bacterium
GTTATCTAAGTCATCTATTTGAAAACTAGTTGAAAACAGTGAAGCTAATAAAGATGCCTCGTCAGAATAGGCCGTGACAAAGCATCCCTGCTGTTCACTAAGACTATTGAGATAGGTATCAAGGGCTAAATCGTCATACTCTCCTTTTTTTGCAAGGAACTTGTATCGACATACCACAACCTTTTCATCAGATTCGCTGTCATCGGTTTCGGGGGTGGCGGCCACAGACTCCATAAAATCAGCTTCTTGTAGTATTATGGGTTTTCCGTTGTTTTCTTTCGCTAGGGTTAGGGCTTTCTCAATCTTAGTGCCGTAGTTGCCATGTTTCCATCCAGGTGAAGGTATAGAGCCAACAACCAGATAATCAAGGTCCATGCCGACGATACTCATTGTGTAGCCGCCGCGGGCTCTGACTAGTCGCTCGGCTTGCGTTCGCTTTAGCTCTGAAAGAGTGCCAGTAAAGCAGAAGGATTCTCCATCGAATTGAATTTGATCAGAGTTCATCGCGTACCTTTCTTTACACTCAACGCTCCCCGTGTGGGGCGCACGGTAGCGCGTACCCACGACGGGGTTGTTCGCGCTTTACGGGCTCCTTCTCCATGCCTTATCACGGCCTTGCACGTAATCGGAAGAACTGCTTCTCGCCGGACATGCCGATTGGCATGTTCGTTTGAGCTCCCGTAGCGAACCATTCCGTGATCGGCGTCCATGATCCGCTCGTCAACGATGTCCTGGTTTCCAATACATGAACCCATCCGGGGATCAAGTTCGAAACGGCTAGTCGAAATCCGTTTTGATTCATTATCGATAAGGCGGGGGGGGCCGGAACCTTGGAGACGAATTCCGGCGACGTCGCGCCCGAAATATTCCCCGTGCCTAAAGTGCCTGTTCTGCCATTCCCGCTCGAATCGGCGGCCGTGAGGCTTCCAGGTGACTCATTGAAGTTGTATAGCAGCAGCGTGTTCCCGTCGGCTGTCATATCGCCCAGTGGCGGAATGAACTCACTATCCACATAGCGGATTGTGTCGGAAAGCCGGAGCGAATCGATGTAGCCCACCCACCCGGTGCCAAACGTCCCGCCACCCAGACAGCCCTTGTTACCGCCGGAATCCACGACCGAAGTGCCGGTCGCGCGGCTACCCACCAATTGACCATCCAAGTACATGCGTTCTTCGTATCGCTCAGATACATAAGCGATGTGATGGGGCTGGTACAGGCTCAATACCAACCCCGTAACACTGAAGGGGCTGCCACCGCGCGGAGCATTGTATCCGGTGACGATGTTCGTCCCGACCCCCAGCAATCTGTGCTCCTGTCCGCTGGTCCATTCGACGAACACATCGCTACCCCCGTTGTGAGACGGGGTGAAGACCACGACGGCTTCAAAGGTGAAGCTGCCGCCGTAAGGCGTCTGGCCATCGATCTGGACGGAATCGGTGGCGGCATCGAAGAGTAGGTAGTTCGCTCGGGCGTTGGGCATATAACTCGATACCACAAGAAGAAGAACCGCAATAGGTCTTGTCATAATCCTCTGCATCAAATGCCTCCTGTCTCTTGGTTGAGAACGTCACGGTTCAGGATCGGCCCACACGCATAGAGGATAACGATTGTAGCGTGCGGAGGCTATCGCATAACGACAAGGGGACGACCCACGGGCTATACCCGATAGGAGTGCTGCGTGCGCAAGGGCGTGCATAGCGGCAGCTTGTGGGTCGTACCCAGCAACGCATTGTTCGGTCTTTTATCCGTTTTCTGATTGTTTCATGCTTCGCTCAACTGATCGCCTAATTTGAGGGTCAACGATTGCTTTCCATAGTAGGACTGCCAGCAATACAGCAAGTAATATACTAAGAATTAGGCGTCCGATATGGTCTTGGCTTTGTGGAAATACCCCTATTGCAATTGAGGAAGAAATAAGGATGGCACTAGCGCAGGATAATGCACTCCATAATCTAATCACACGGTTTTGTCGAAATACCTGCTTGCGCAAATATTCGATCTTATCCTTGGGAATATCCTCATAGTCTATTTTCATAGCCATCCTTTTGACCGAACGTCACGGATCACCGTCGCGCCGCTTGCGGCGCGTAAGGTGGATCCGATTGTTAGCCACTTTATTCCTGTATGTCTTTCAATAGATTTTTAAGTTCATCAATACTCATCTTTTTCGTCGAAGATCCGTACATGTATTGAATGGTTTTTCCAGAATTGAAGGCTAGCCTGGGTTGTGCAAGATATTGTAGCCGGAATACGACTCGATTAAATTCTCTAATGGACTTGGATGAGGTGTAAACGTTGTTATAGGCGACACCAAGTTCTGAGCCTGATAATTCAGAATTATTAGATACAAGGTGATATTCAATAATCTTAGAGCTATCTTTAAGGTCGTTGTCGTATGAATCAATAATTGAGCGGCAAGTGCTGCGAAGTTCAGCTATTTGTTTATCATCAAAAATGATGGCGTTATTGATTCTATCAATAATGCCATGTGTCACTCTGACTTCTGGAATTAGTGCAAAATATTTAGAGTTGATCAAATACACACTAAAGTGAGTATTTGAAGCGTCAACACTATTGATTGAAATAGATTGGCTTATGGCGGTGGCATCAATAGGGCCATTGTTATAAAACCTGGATGTAGTGCATCCGACTAGCATGACACTGAGTGCTAGAACATAAATGTATTTCATAACTCTCACCTTATTCTTTCTTATCGGCTAACGTCATGGGTCACCGTCGCGCCACTTGTGGCGCGTAAGGTGGACCCGGTTGTTGGCTATTCTTTCTCAAAATATTCTTCTATTGCGCCTCTTCCGCTCCATAAAGCGGTTCTGCCGTCGGATGTTAATTTCACCCCTGGATCCATAAGTGGGAATATGGTCACTGTATTGGGTGTGAGCGCCAGTGCATGTGGCCATGCAGCATCCCATTGCCAGACAAACACCTCCGTAGTTCCATTGCTTATTAGGCATGAAGCAATTGCTGTGCCTTCAAATCCTATCCAGTCGCCATGACTAATGGACCAATCGGTATTTGTTACGCCACGCATGTGCAGAATATCTGATACGGTTTTGCCGTCAGCGGTTGCTATAGAATTCTCAATTCGTTGGGTGATTGAAGTGTCTGGAAAGGTCGGTCTCCCTCCCGGGACATATATGAAAAAAACAATGAATAGAATGAATACAATCAAC
>JAQVGE010000160.1 GCA_028696935.1 Minisyncoccota bacterium
GGATTATTATATCCAATTTTTGAAGAAGAAGCCGCAACAGAAAATATTCATGTTGGAAAGTACGGAGATTTGTGGATGGAATATCTGAAAGTAAATCATCCAGACAGATACCGTCATCTATTCCGAACAGGAAAATTGATGAAGAAAGCAGTAGAAGTAAGTGAAGAAGCATATGAAATGCTGGATAGCATTGTAGCAAAATATTTGAAAAAGCATCCGCCAATAGATCCAAATTCTACTATGGAAATGTGGCAGATTCGGGAGCAGGCAAAGATGATGGCAGAAGAAATTATATTTCATGACATTGTTAATCAGTATCATTAATCGGAAGGAGCAAATTTTATGACAGAGAATAGGAATATTACACCAAACCAGAATTATTTTATGGGAAGAGACAAACAGCCAGAAACAATATTAACGACAACAATAGAAAATTTTAGAGGAGAAGAGAATATGAGAGAATACAAAATCAAAGACACACTAATTTTAGCTTGTGATCATGGGTATGGGAATATTAAGTCCTGTCACAGTGTTTTTAAAGCATCTGCTGAAGTCAGTGAAACAGCACCAATCTTTAGTAAGGACTATGTGAAATTTGAAGACAAATATTATGTGATTGGAGAAGGGCATAAAAGTTTTCTTGCAGATAAGATTGATGATGATGATTATTATATTTTGACATTGGTTGCAATTGCAAAAGAATTAGCATTAAGAGGGCTCAAGGAAGCAAAGATTCATCTTGCAGTGGGACTCCCACTGAAATGGGTCAAGGCACAGAGAGATTCCTTCAAGGCATACTTACTTCGTAATCGCTATGTTAATTTTGAATATCGAGAGAAAGAATATCTGGTAGAGATTGCCGGTTGTACGGTGATGCCACAGTGTTATTCAGCGGTGGCAGAAAATCTGAAAGATTTCAAAGGATTAAATATGCTAGTGGATATCGGTAATGGAACCATGAATATTATGTATCTAAATGATGGAAGAGCAATGGAAAACAAATCCTGGACTGAAAAGTTTGGTGTAAATCAATGTTCTATTCGTATCAGAAATGCAGTTTTAAATGAAACAGGAACACACTTAATGGACGATGTAATTGAGAATTTCTTAAGGACAGGAAAAGCGGATGTAGAAGAGCCATATGCTTCGCTGATTCGAAATACTGCCGCAGAATATGTATCTGAAATCTTTGATAAATTGAAGGATTATGAGTACAACGACAAGCTTATGAAGCTGCATTTTATGGGTGGAGGATGTAAGCTTGTGGAAACTGTTGGACAATACAATGTTGATAGGACTTCCTTTATTAAAGATATCTGTGCTACCGCTAAGGGTTATGAGTATTACTGCTATATGGGTCTTCGCAGACAGAACCAGAATCGTTAATCATACGAATATTTGTTAGATTAAATTTGAAATGAAAACTAAATTCGTTTCGGGAAGGAGCAGACCAATGACAAAGAATACGAATATTCGATTTTATGAAGAAGAGAAAGAAGATAAAAGGGCGTGGGAAATTCTTCATTCCCTTGATAAGAAGCAGTTCAAATCTCAGAGTAAATTTGTGGTGCTTGCTATATTGGATTATTATGAAAAATGCTTAAAGCAAGAGCGAGATCCATATTTTGAGACAAGGGAGAAAGAGGATGCTTTTTCTGACAGAATTGTAAAGTCGGTGGAAGAAAAGGTTATTTCTAATCTGCCAGCACTGATTGGAACTTATGTGATGTCGCTGCAACAGATACCGTTGCAGACCATGCCGGTGATGGATTATACAGGAATTGGTAGACAAGGACAGACAGTAATGAAGTCACTATCTGGAAATGGCGCATTAACAGATGGAGCAAGTGCCCATTCTGGTTTTAATTCGCAAGATTTTTCAAAGGAGCAGGAACTTGATGAAAATGAATTTCTTGATTTTGGAATGATGGAGTAATAGGTAATGGCTACAGATGTGCTATCAGAAATTATCAGATGGCTACAAAAATAAGTGGAAATGGTAGCAGAAAGTACAATTTCATATGCGGTATAAAGGATGGTTACAAAATAGAATTGTTTTGTAGCCATTCATACAATACTGGGTGCAAAAGAGACAGAAGGCAATTTTTATAGCTTATCTGTCTTTTTTTGTACCAATTTTTACAGACCAAAGGCTGTAAATAAACCGGGGTCTTAGGGATGGAATCCCTAACAAGATAAGGGTACGTCAGTACCCGATAGGATTTCGCATTGCGAAATCCGTATCTTGCAAAAAATCCCGGCACTTATCTTTAGGTCAAAGTGTAAAGGACTTAAGGAACGTAAAAAATACGAAGGAGGAGATTTAAGTATGGGAAAGAAGAAAGTAAGTATAGCGAGGCAGAATAGAACATTTCGTTTATCGGAATCGGAACTACAGAAATTAGAGGAGGGGGCAAAGGCGGCAGGAATGTCGGAAAGTGAATATGTCAGACATTTAATTTTGCATGGTGGTGTTGACACAGATTATATCCGTGATCGGCAAAACATTATAAGACAGATAACAGGAATTGCTACGAATGTAAATCAGGCTGCAAAGTGGGCAAATGAAAATAAGTATATTCCACAGAGTAGAATAGATCAGATGTGTATGCAATTAGGTGCAATTTTAACTTTATTAAAGGAGCTGATTCAATTATGGCGATAACCAAGATTATGAATATCGGATCGGGAAAGAAGGGTAAAATCACAAATCATCTGAAAAATGCTTTGGACTATATTATGAATGATGCAAAGACAGAAAGCGGAGTACTGGTGGGCGGGTGGAATTGTGTTCCAAATCTTGCTTTTGAACAGATGGTGGGAACGAAAGAATTGTATGGAAAGACAGGTGGAAGGCAGGGATATCATATTGTGATATCCTGTCCGCCGGAAGAGGGGACTCCAGAGCAGTTATTGGAATTGATGAAGGAGTTTGCACAAGAATTTTTAGGGGATGATTATGAGGCGGTGTACAGCGTTCATGTTGATAAGGAGCATTGTCACGGACATTTGGTATTTAATAGTGTCAATATGAATACTGGTAAGAAATATGAGTATAAAAAGGGTGATTGGAAATATGAGATTCAGCCGATTACCAATCGCCTTTGTGAGAAACATGGATTATCTATAATGCCAGCAGAGTATAGTAAAGATCCAGTAAATATGAATCGAAAGCAGTGGGAAAAGGAAC
>JAQVGE010000161.1 GCA_028696935.1 Minisyncoccota bacterium
TATCCAGGTTCTTATAAAGAGAAAAGAAATTATGTTAGAAATATAATAGATATATATGAAAAAATTGAGAGTAAATATACAAAAGATCTTACCAAAATATTAGGCTAGTTGTTTTTTTATAAATTCTGGAAGAGAATAACAAGCTTCTATCATTTCTTGATTTATGTATTTTAAGTCTTTAGGGATACTATTTTTAAAATCTTTTATATCTTGATCTTTTTTTGAAGCGTGAAAAAACAGCCATAAAGAAGTAGGATATGTTGGTATAGTTCCTATATATGGTTTAACCCATGGGAAAATCCTTTTTAATGATTTAGACATGTTTTTCTGATCTTCTACGTGTATTAATGGTGCTAAACCTTGTGCAGCCAGTTGTCCTTCTTTCTTAAGTTTTTTATAACAATTGTTATAAAAATTATCTTGATAAAGAGTCTTGCCTGGCCCGATTGGTTCAGTAGAGTCTATTAGAATTAAATCAAATGATTCGTCTTTTTGTTGTTGTATGAATTTTGCACCGTCTGTAACCTCTATTTTGACTTTAGGGTTATCAAAACTAGATGCTATTGTAGGTAAATATTTTCTAGAAGCATCTATTACTAATTTATCTATTTCTGCTACTATTATTTCTTTTATAGAATCATATTTACATAGTTCTCTAGCTATTCCTCCGTCTCCGCCACCTATTATTAGTGCTCTTTTAGGGTTTGATATTTTAGCAGCAGGGACGTGGACAAGAAGTTCATGATATATAAATTCATCTTTTTCGTTTGTCATCATTAAATTATCTAAAAATAGAGTTTTTCCATAAAGTTGATTTTCAATTATATCTATTTTTTGGTATTCAGATTCACCTGTGAATAGAATTTTATTTGCTAAATATCCATAGGATATATATGGCTTTTCATCTTTATTGTATCCCTCTGCAGGGAAGTGTTCATATAGCCATTTCATTTATTGTCGTTCCTAAAAAGTCTACGTGATTGATTATTTCCATAGATCCTCTTCTTACTTCTATTTCTTTTTTTGTTTTTGCATTTAAAGCATTTTTTAAATAAGCTATTGCTGCTGATATATCTACTTCATCTGAGCATGAAAAGTAATCAATAGAAGCCAAACCATGTTCTGGCCAAGTGTGTATGCTAAGATGACTTTCTGAAATTATTACTACTCCACTTACTCCATAAGGATCGAATTGTTTAAAGAACTTTCCTACTATAGTTGCCTTTGACTTCCTTGCAGCCTCTTGCATTACTTCAGATATAAACTCAACTTTTTCTAGTAATTGAGAATTACATCCAAATAAATCAACAATTACATGTTTTCCAACTGAATTTAACATTTTTTACCCTCATTTTCTTTTATAAAACTACAAAGTAAAACTACATATATAAAAACATAAATTAATACAATAAAAAAATACTTTTTTTATCTTTTTCTTAAATATTTTAATTATAGAAAACAAAAATGGTTTTATCAAATATGTGTATAAAATAGCTTAAAACCTAATAGTACTAGTGCTTTTAGCTTAACATCTTGCCTTTATTACTTGATTATTGAAGTGGATATATGATAAATAATAGTCTTACTTTTGAGTTTAGGGCTTTTTATGGCTTAAAATATGGAGGTGTTCTTTTGAAATTAACAAGAGAAAAAATAATTTCTACATTTAACACAAAAAACTATAGGAATAGTCCTATTATTAGAGAATTTTATAGATTTGTTGCTAAAAATGGTCTTAGAGAAGAAGCTTTTAAAATGTTAAATAATATAAGTGGTTCATCTAGAAAAAAAGTTGATTATTTAAGCAAACTTTATCATTAATATATTCTATTTCTTCCATCTCTTTTTGCCTGATAAAGTTTTTTATCAGCTTCATCTATTAATTGCTTTACTGAATCTACTTTTTTATTAAGTTCTGAAGTCCCAGCACTTATTGTTATTTTAATTTTTATATCATCATATCTATAAATATTTTTTTCTATAGCTTTTCTTACTCTTTGTGCTACTTCTTGTGCGGTTTTTATGCCAGCTTCATTTACGACTATACAAAATTCTTCTCCGCCATATCTTCCTATAATGTCAGAAGCTCTAAGAACGTTATCTTTAATTAAACGAACTGTTTCTTTTAATATATAGTCGCCAGCTAAATGTCCATAAGTGTCGTTTATTGTTTTAAAGAAATCTAGGTCAAATATTATAATAGAAAGAGGTATTTCAAGTGTTTTACATCTTTTGATTTCTGTTTCTAAGTAATCTGTTATATATTTTCTATTATAACAACCAGTAAGACCGTCTATGTGTGCCAGATTATGTAGCTCATCATGAAAAACGCTTTCTATATTTCCATGAGGTAAATACTTAAACATTATATTGCCAAACCTTATTAAATCTTCTTTTGATATAATCTTAGTTTTTATTTTTTCATCATTTACATAAGTTCCATTGGTACTATCTAAATCAATAATTTGTAGATTATTCCCGTCATATATTAACTCAGCATGACGTCTGCTTATGCTTTCTTCTTGTACTACTATATCAAGAGAAGGATCTCTACCCACGAACGCAGTTCCTTTTGTTATAGGCTATTTTCTTCCTATAAAAGTTCCATTCATCTGCCTTATGGATGCTTTATCTTTTTTTGCTTCTTCTATTTTTACATTTAATGTATTACTTATTATTAAATTTGTTTTATCTTTTCCTTTCATTTTTTCCTGCCCATCATTTCATAAGTATAATTTTTACTAAGTTCTACACCAGGCTGATTAAAAGTATTAACTTCTAACATTTCACCAGTTATTGCAACTGAAATTTGAAAGAACATTATAAGCATCCCTAAATTATATTCATCTAATTTGGAAATTTCTATACTTATTGAAGGTGTTTCGTTTTTATATAAAGCTTTAGCTGTTGATAACATTTCAGAATTTAATAATTTTGATAACGTGTGATTAGAGAGATAGTTTAAACTATCTAATTTAATTTCAAAATTTGGTATTTTAATTTCATGTTTTGATTTTTCTATACCTATAAATGTTATAAATTTATCACGTGGACCATCCATAAAAAGCTGAAGTTGCGAATGTTGATCATTTGCTCCTATAGAAGGAATAGGAGTTTGACCTTTTCCTTCTTTTCCTAAACTTTCAGCCCATAACTGTACATACCAATTACTTAATTC
>JAQVGE010000162.1 GCA_028696935.1 Minisyncoccota bacterium
TGAACTGCCGTCCGCTCCAGAAAATCGTGTTGTATTGCGCTGTCGCACCGAACGAAATAAATTGCGTTCCACCGCTTGAAATCACGGTGCTGAGCGCCGATGCGTAGTAGTATAACTGCTGGTTTTGCCCGGAGGCGAGGACGTAGTTGCAGGCGGTTCCGTTCCTTGTGTAAAACGAGCCGAACTGGTTCGAGCCGGTGATTTCCGTTTCAGAATCGTGTCCCCATACGCCGTGAGAGATTTTTCCGCCGGATGCGAGAATCACGTCCGAACATTTTGCCCCGCTGGAAACACAGAGCGTCGCATTGGTCATGACGGTCGTGTGCGTGACATTCATGCCGGAATAACACCAGAAACTGGCGTTCGGCGTGATTGTCGTGTGCAGGACTTGAACACCGGAGGATTGACCCGCGTTGAAGTCCGCCCCGCTGGAAACCACAATGCTATCGAATGTCACGTTCGTTCCCTGTCCGTAAAGACCAGCGCCGTAGGAAACGTGAAATCCTCGAACGAGCGTATCCGACGAGGCGTAACACCGTCCGCCGGAATGGATGTTGCCACCCGTCGCCGTACCGCCCGGACTTACATGCAGCTGCCCGCTGTAATTGAGGTCGGTGTAGACTGCCGTGCCGCCGCTGAAAACCTGTATGTTTCCGTAACTGTTCACGACCGTGCTGGATACTGCCCCGCCGTTTTTTACGAAAATACTTCCGCCGTAATTGACGGTGGTGCGGATTGCCACGCCAGCCGAGGATACTTCCATCCGGCTGACGTTGCTGGAAACGAGATACCGCCCCTGCATGGTCATGCAGCTTTGATTGCACGAACCGTTCCGCAGAAACGTGAACACGCCGCGCGTTCCGTAAATCGCCCGGTTCGGGTCGATGACCGTCGCCCCTGCCGCCATCTTATTGTATTGATAAGGGATGAGCATGGTTACGCCTCATAGGAATAGGCGTAATTGGCCTGATAACGGACGTTGTTCACCGCGCCGGATTTATACAAAGCGCGAATCACAAAAACGTGATAGGTCGAATTTCCGCCGACGAGTTCCAGCGTTTCCGGGATGTTGATTCCGACCATGGAGCAGTTGACGCTCCCGACCGAAACGCCCGTCACCTGCGCCGTGCAGAGGACGTGATATTCCCACGTCAGCAGAATGCCGTCCGGGACGGAATACGCCGTACCGCCGGTTTTGGTCTGAATCGCGGTGAATTCCAGCTCAATCGTGCCGCTGGAATTATTCGCGGTATTTCGCAAAACCGGGCTGTCAAGATAGAGCGTTTTCGGATTGGACGCCGAATAGACTTTCTGGTATCCCGGATTGGAAATCTCCGCCATCGCATGTTCATGCGCCGCTGGCGTGAAGGTTGACGGTTTGCCGGTCACTCCGCTCCACGGAACGGCGTCGGCGGCATCCGCATGATCGGCTTCGTCCGCCGAATTGACCTTTCCATCATCGTTGGCGTCGTAAACGCTTTTCACCATATCGCCGACACCCGTGCCGTCATCGCCGATGTATTTCACCCAGACAACGTCCGAGAAATCCTCGGCGGTTGGCGATGGAATTTCCAGGGCGGAATGAATTTCCGCACGGAATTTCAATCCGTTGGTCGGCGTGAGACTGAATCCGGTTCCCGTGCTGTCGCTGGCATATGCCACATAACAGAACGAATCCGTTCCGGCATCGCCTTTCGGACCGGCAGCCAGTTCGACCGCATCGCTCCAAGCGCCATTGGCATCGCCTCGCAGACGAAACCGGATGAATCCGTCATCGGCGGTCTGTGCCGAATGCCAATTGACCGAATCTTCACTGAACTGGCATTCCATCCCGGAAGCCAGCAGAGCGCGAACCTGTGCGGCGCTCAGATAATCCGGTTCAATCGGAGTAGGGTCGCCGATGGAAGTAATCCGGTTCCGCACCGTGAAATTCTCCACCTGCAGGATAAAAACCTGTTTTGCTTCGGCATCAAACCCGACCAGCTCACCGTGCAGTCCGGTTTTAGATTTTTCCGCACCGAGCCACGCAACCAGTTCCGTTGTATTCATATCGGAAAGCGGAATTGAGACTTCCGTGTAGGTTAGTTCCTCATCGTCGACCGTTTCCGTGACGCTTCCAACCGTAATGTTTCCGCTGTCGCCGACCAGTTTGTAAGCAGTGGCCTCGTTGAAATCCGTGTCCATTGCCCACTGCCACGAAGCAATATTGGTGAAAGCGGTCAAGGGATAAGGCTCTGTTCCGTCGCGGTTCAGAAACAGACGCATTTTGAGACAGGCTTCGACTCCGCGCACCAGCGTCGGAGCGGTCGCTGTCTTGGCGTTGGCATAGTCCTTCACCACGCCCAGAGTCTCGTTCGCCGCAACATAAAAAGTGGTATTCTGCATCAAGTCATCTCCTGTTGATTTTCAAGTTGTTTCAGCCGTTCCGCCGCATCCGGATGATCGTCGTAAAAGGCGTTTCGGACAGCGGCCTGCAATTCGTCCCAGCCTGTCCCGATTTCTCCATCCCTGTTTTCCTCAATCAGAACCGCAAGATTCCGCGCCAGCAATGCCGTTTCCCTGTGGTCATACATGAGGTGGTCGGTGGCTAAACGAAGCTGACCGGAAATCACGTCCCGGTTATCGTCGGTGTAAAGAAATTCATTCCAGAGATTCCATGCCTTGACGATATGCTTTTTCGCGCAGACGGAACACTGGTCGAACGGCGAAGTCCGCGAAACGGAAACGCCCGATTCCCCGTGGCAGTTGCAACTCATTCAAACTCCACATTCTCCGGCCACGAATAGGTCGGCTGTTCGGTTTCCGTGATGAACTGCTCCGCATTGAGATCGACAAGCCGGACATCGGAAGCCCGGACAATCCGGCGCTCCTCGAAACCGGCCTCGCGTTTCGCATAATAGCAATCGCCGAAAAACGCGCACTTATAGGCGGGAACACCATCCGCAATCACGTTGCGGAGAATTTTCATGCCGGGCTGATATGCCCAAGAGAAGATTGTCCCGTCGGCGTATTGTCCGGAAATCAGCAGCCGGTTCGGCTGAAACGGATCATAGGAAACGCGGTAGAGAAATTCGACGTTGTGAAAAGTCAGAATCTTCGTCATGCCCGGTTCGACGATGTAGAGAGGTCCGCGCCGGTCGGCATAGACCACCCGGTCTTTCTGAACAAATCCGGC
>JAQVGE010000163.1 GCA_028696935.1 Minisyncoccota bacterium
TAATATTAGACCAAATTTGTCTTGAAAAACTTTTTGAAAATGCTAATTGATCAAAAATAACGATCCTTTGTTTATGCGTATTTTAGAGATCATCAAAACACTTGAAAACCATATAGAAAAGGGTATAGTAGATAATGAAAAAACAAATCATGCAAAAAGGGGTGAAAGTTAGAATGAAGAAATTTATAACTATTTTAATACTGGCTATAATTTTACTACTAAATGTGAATTTTGTTTTTGGAGGAGATGGAACAAAAACCGGATCAACAGATGGGGAAAACCCAGGAGAAATTGTAAGTTATATCGATGAAAGTTGGTAAGTATGTATTTTAAACTTTTAAAAAGGATTGGGAAAAGAGTTAAAAAGATGAGAAGTGTTTAGAAACTAATGTGTGAATTATTAAAGGAAGAGCAATAATTAGGATTATTAGCCGGCAAATAAAGATCCTGCAGGGAAGTAAAATTCAAAACAAGAGGAGGTGAAATTATGAAAGTTAATGTAGAAAAAGAAGAGTTGACGATAGATGTTAACGGTTATGGTGATGCAGATATTCTTGGTTGTGATGATGATTGTATGGAGTTTTTTGAATTAACTCCAGAATTAAATTGTGGATGGCACTACACACCTTTTGCTGGTATATTCTGGTAAAGATAAAAAAAGGGGGAAGTGTCGCTGATCCCCCTTTTCATTAACCAATATTACCTTTAGGAATTCTAAATCATAAATTGGTTATATTCAAATATTTTAAAAGAACTCCTTTAACTTTTTATGGTTCTCTCACGAATAGTGTGGGTAATTAAGGTGGAGTTAAATTAAGTTTACTCAAAGCGATAAAGATAGTTATTTTAGATTCAAAGTAATGAGAATGAAGAGAAAGAGTTTTAGCACATGAACCTACCAAAGGTTTATTAAAAGAAGATCTGACTCTTTTTATTATTGAAGAAAGAACAAGAGTAAAACTTTAACTTTTGAACGAACATAGCCTTAAGGATAGACTGATTAGAATAGACGAGTCTACCGTGTTTATGATTGAAAGCAGGGACGGCAGAACAATCGATAACGTTGATTAAATCGAGAAGATATTTGAATTCAGAATGTTCGTTGAGATATTGTTGATAAACGAAATCGAGTTGAGAAACATTAGAGTAGTAAGATATTTGTAAAATTTCCTTACGATTGTTTGAATTAATAATTTCAAAGCAATTATATCGCAGGGAGATAAATGTCAACAGTAGTAAGGTTTAAAAGTATGTTAAATTGTATGTTTTGGAATTTCTAAAGCGGGTAAATGCTATTATACGAGTAGGTGAAAAAAAGTGAAATTAACACTGGGAAAAGATGAGCTGACGATAGATGTTAACGGTTATAGTGATGCAAGTATTCTGGGCTGTGATGATGATTGTGCTGAGTTTTTGGAAAAGGTTTCATTTGTTGTTGATGGTTGTGGATGGCATGAGACTTCCAAAACCTATATATTGTTCTAAGAATCAAAAAGGTGGAGAGATTGTTTTATCTCTCCATCTTTATAAAGATGAAGGAAAACAAAAATTCAAAAAATTGGTTATTAAAACTATAAAAATAAGGCCCAAGAGATGCTTAAAATTACTTAAAAAAGAGGTATAGAAAATGCTTTTTAATATATGGTTGACTAACAGGTGTAACTTAAAATGTCCTTATTGTTATGTTGGTGTGAGGCAAAAAGAAGAAATGACAAATGAAACAAAAGAAAAAATAGTTGATTTCATCTCTTTAAAATCAAAAATTGAGAAGAGAAAAAAGGAAGAGAAAAAACATATAACTATTCTGTATTTTGGTGGTGAACCACTTTTGCGTTTTGATTTGATAACATTCTTTACTGAGAGAATCAAAGAAAAAATAACAGGCATTCCAATATTCTTTCATATGACAACTAATGGTACCCTTCTAACAAAAGAAAAAATAGATTATTTCAAGGAAAATAAATTACCAGTTACTTTAAGTATTGATGGATTACCAGAAATTCACGATTATTATAGAAAGTTTAAAAATGGAAAGGGGTCGTGGGCAATAATAGAAAAGAACATAGGAATTCTACTAAAAGAATTACCTGATTCGTACGCAAGATTAACTTTTACTTCTCAGACTGTTCCTTATTTAAGAGAA
The DNA here is from genome assembly GCA_028696935.1 of Minisyncoccota bacterium. The sequence goes on from JAQVGE010000163.1 coordinate 2,144, forward strand.
AGCGTAAGGTTTTTGGTAGATTTAGGATTTAGAAATATAAAGCCTGTCCCCGATTTTTTTGATCCTAAATGGGAAGATGAAAATTTTAAAATATTAGAAAAGCAAACCTTTCAAATTTTAGAGGATTATCTAAAAGAATATATCCATAAAGATATAGAAATTACATTCTTAAAACATAAAAGGGAAATCAAAAAATATGGGATTTGTGATGGAGGGATCAACGAGTTTTACATACTTCCAAGCGGAGAAATTTATCCTTGTAATTATGTAGCAAACAAAAAAGAATTTTGTTTAGGTAACGTTTCAGAACCGACAAAAGTAGAAATTCCTTTATTTCTAAACTTAAAAACTAAGAGAGAATTGTGCCGAGGCTGTGCATACTTCGATTTTTGTGAGAGCAAAAGATGTACTTATCTAAATTTTGCAATGACTGGTAAACCGGACGAACCAAATGGATTTTTTTGTTCATATGAAAAATTGCTATTTAAAATCGCAGAAAAACTCAAAAGGAGTGAAATAGATGAATTCTTCTTTAAATAATAATAAGGTAGAATGGAACAAATATACTAAAATTTTAGAAAACGAGGACAAAATTATAGTTGCTCAAGCACAAACTGGGTTATGGATAAGGATCGAAAAAAGGTTTTACGAACTATTAAAAGAACTTTTAGAAATTGGCAACTTGGAAAGAATGAAATGTGAAATAGAACGAATGAACATTGCTCAAAATGAAAAAATATACATAAAAGAACTGATAAAAAAACTTTGGGAAATAAACATACTAACTTCTTCAAATGAAGAAAACTATGAATTAGACAATGTCACCTTTGCTATAACCAATATCTGCAATTTAAATTGTAAACATTGTGGAGCAAGTGCTAACGAGATTATTAAAGGCACATTAAGCTTCCAAGATATTTGTAAGATTTTTGATTATTTTATAACTTTGGATCTTAAAACAATTGTTATTACAGGAGGAGAACCTCTTATTAGGAAAGACT
>JAQVGE010000164.1 GCA_028696935.1 Minisyncoccota bacterium
CCTTCTTTTTCTTTTTTGGAGCAGAAGCTTTTTTTGCAATAGCCATAATGTAATATTATTGATAAATGTAAAATTATTTTTTCAAAACTGGTCTTACTTTAGATCTTCCCATGAGTTTTTTTGCTGTTCTTGCATTTTTTCTTGTTAATTGTCATCTTACAGGTAGTCCGAGATTGTGTCTCATTCCTCTGTAACATTTAATTTCTTTTAATCTTTTGATAGCAAAGTTAACCTCTCTTTTGAGATCGTTTTCAAGTACATATGTTTGGATTTGTTCTAGAATCTGTTTTTGTTCGTCTTCAGAAATATCTTTCACTTTTTTCATGTGAGGTATTTTAGCGTTATCGAGAAGAGTCTTGGATCTTTTAAGCCCAATTCCATATACAGAAGTCAATCCAATCCAGATTGATTTATTTTCTGGTAAAACGTGTCATAATAATCTAAACATGCGAAATAAGAAACAATAAATAAAATTATCCTTGTCTGGTTTTATGTCTAGGATTTTTTTTACATACTATGTAAAGTCTACCTTTTCTTTTGATTATTTGGCAGTACATACATCTTTTTTTGAGTGATGATTTAACTTTCATGATAATATATAACAGTAGATAAATTTAACTCGCTTTATAGTCATTGTATCTAAACACAATACGTCATTGACTCATATCATATTGATTGATTTCGAGTTTTACTCGATCACCAGGGATAATAGAGATGTTCGATTTACTCATTTTTCATGATTTTTTGCAACGAACAAGTGAGTCTACATCCTTGAGTTTGACTCTAAAAAAACCTGCAGGCAATACTTCAAGTATCTCTCCATCTCGTTCCAAAACTCATTCTTTACCCATCAATAATGATTTTTTTAATCTGTAAAAGTGATTGGTGTGGTCTAAACCCAATCGTTCTCGTGTATCTATTTTTATTTTTAAACTTAATTATTCTCATTTTATCTCCTTTTTGATTCTTGTCTACAATACATTCAACTTTTGCTTTAGCAACATGTGGAGCTCCCACAGTAACTTTTTCTCATTTTTCATCAAACGTCAAAAGTACAGTATCAATAGTCATTTTTGATCCTTCATCCAAGTCTACATTATCAACAGTGATAGTGTCTCCTTCTTGTACAATATATTGATGTCCTTTTAGTTCTACAACAGCATACATTTTGACTTAAATATTATAATGTAAAATTAAACTATCTTACCTAATTGAGCAAGTGTATTGTATTTTTTCTTGTTTGTTCTATATGCATCAGAAACAATAGCCTTCAATCTTTGGTATCTTCTTGCACCAGGAAAATTGAATGATACAAATTTTCTATATCGTTTTGTGTTATAATGTTTCTGCTTTTTAGCTTTGTCTAAGATATGAGAAGCCCAAAGTTCTTTTTTATAGAAAGAAATTAGTCTTTCATTGGTATTGAGATCTCAGGTTCTTCGTACAGTAAATCCCATTGATAAAAAAATTGATAAATAAAAAAAAGTTTTTAGCCGTGTGAATATATCATTATTCCATCAAAATGCAAGACTTTTTTGTTCGATTACGTATCTTACAAAGCATTCATTTCGACGTCTAAAGGGGGTGACCTAGAGCTTGAATAAAATCCCGATATACTGGGACAGGCCTTCACGTAAGTGGTGTAACCACTTGGGTGGGTTCATTATTGGCTCTGAAAGTCTTCTATTTTTATAGATATATATTTGCCCGGAGCCGGAATCGAACCGGCACGATATTTCTATCGTCCCGACAAGTCGGGATGCGTCTACCAACATAGTTAGGCATGTTTATTGTAGTGATATAATTGCCCGGAGCCGGAATCGAACCGGCACGATATTTCTATCGCAGGATTTTAAGTCCTGTGCGTCTACCAATTCCGCCATCCGGGCAGAAAAAAACAACCCTAAGGCTGTTTTATTTAGTCACTTCTGAATAAATTTTATCAAAAACTTCAGGAAAAGCTACAGCAATATTAGACAACATTTTTCTATCGAGTATGATGTTTTTTTCTGTCATACTTCCAATAAATGTACTATATTTACCTCATTTTTCTCTGATAGAAGCAGAAAGTCTTTCAATTCGAAGTCTTCTAAATTCTCTCTTTTTCTCTTTTCTGTTTCTGTAAGCGTGTTGTCATTGTTTAACCAACGCCAATCTTACTTGCTTATAAACTTTTGATCTTCCAAGTCTAAAACCTTTTGCAAGTTTGATGAATTTTTTATGTCTTCTTTGTCTTTGAAGTCCATTTGTTACTCTTACCATGGTACCTTTTAGTTATGAGGAAATAAAGCTTTGATTTTCTTAGCATATGTTGGTGAGATTTCTTTTCCGTATTGATCTCTTTTGTTGTTGTTTCCTTTGTTCGTCAAAAGATGATTGTTGCAAGCTTTTTTGAACAATATCTTTCCTGATTTGGTAATCTTAAATCTTTTTTTTGCTCACGAATGAGTCTTTAATCCTTTTCACATGGTGTTATTTACTGAATAAAATAATACTATATCATTGGGCTTCTTGTTTTGGTTTATCAAATTGTGATTTTCCATACTCAGCTAAATCATTTTTGATTTTTATGAGTTTTTCTACAGCCTTATTCGCATAAATTTTTTCTCTTCATTTGAGTTTAATAAAGAATCTTACATTATATCTTCCTTGTAAAAATTCTATAGCTTTTTTTAGTTTCATTTGAAGATCATTGTCTCAAATAGCATAATTAAGTTTAATTTCTTTGAGAACTGTTGGTTTCATTGTTTTTTTCTTTTCCTTTTCTTCTTTAGATTTTTGGTACATATATTTTCCATAGTCTACTAATTTAACTGTTGATGTCATAGTAGTAGCATCGTATCTTATTTGAACCAAATCTTTTCATTGTTCTTGTGCCATTTCAAGAGCTACTCTTCTTGGGAATGTTCATAAATTTTCTCATGTATCGTCTATAATAACAATATTTGGTGCCTTTATTTGTTCGTTAAGGTATACCATAAACACTCTGTCTTTATTGAAGTTCGTGTTTTTTTTCTGCATATAGTCTCTACAAAGATAAAATAATATATTCACTCCCGGCGGGATTCGAACCCGCGATCTTCACCGTGAGAGGGTGACGTCCTAGACCACTAGACTACGAGA
>JAQVGE010000165.1 GCA_028696935.1 Minisyncoccota bacterium
GTTATCACTTTTTTGTGCATATATGAGTTTGAGTTTAACTATTTTGATTGCTTTTTTTACTGCACTATTGGGCTTTGCGGTTGCTTATTTTATGGGCAACAAAGTCCGTTCATCTCATAGTGTGACTCAGTCGCAATTGCAAACAAAGTCGTTAGAGGCAGAAAATCTGGCAAATGAAGTCGCTCAATTACGAGCAGAATTATTGGACAAAATGACGCTGTTGGCAACTTTTGAAGCTAATAACTTGAATTTGAAAGAACAATTGACGGTTCAAAAAAGCGAGGTTGAGGAGTTGCAAAAGAAATTGACCGTGGAGTTTGAAAATATTGCTAATAAGATATTGAAAGAACGTGCTGCTGAATTATCGGCGAGTAGCGAAAAGAATATAGGTGCTATTTTAAATCCGTTGGGTGACAAAATTGCTGATTTCAAGAAGCAAGTTGAAGACGCTTTTAATACTGAGATGCGTGATAAAATGAGCCTAAAGGAACAACTTAAAATGTTGACCGAACAGAATACACGAATTAGTGACGAAGCTAATAATTTAACAAAAGCACTCAAAGGTGATGTTAAAAAACAAGGCAATTGGGGCGAAATAATTTTAGAACGCGTACTCGAAACATCTGGGTTGACTAAAGGGTTAGAGTATGAACGTGAAAAAGTGGTAGAAGGTGCTCAAGGTGAGACCTATAGACCTGATGTTATCGTGAATTTACCAGATAATAAGCATATTATTATTGATTCCAAGGTATCACTTGTAGCCTATGAGCGCATGAGTTCTGCCGTTAGTGACGACGATTATAATGCAGCCTTAAAAGAGCACTTGTTATCTATTAAAAAGCACGTTCGTGAATTGGCTGATAAAAACTATCAAAATTCGATGGGTGTAAATACACCTGATTTTGTGCTATTGTTTATTCCCATTGAGGCCTCTTTTTCGGTAGCGGTACAGGCTGATCAGACCTTGTTTTCTGATGCTTGGGATCGTAAAATTGTGATTGTTAGCCCAACCACGTTATTAGCAACTTTGCGTACCGTAGCTAGTATATGGAAACAAGAAAGTCAAACTAAAAATGCACTTGAAATAGCCCGTTTAAGCGGAACTATGTATGATAAATTAGTAGGCTTTGTTGCCGATTGGAATAAAGTAAAAGAAAACTTGGATAGAGCCGGAAAATCGTGCGATGAAGCGATGAATAAATTGAAAGAGGGCAACGGTAATGTATTCCGTACCGCCGACAGAATAAAACAATTAGGCGCTAAAGCAACCAAAGAATTACCAACAGACTTATTAGACGTATGAAAAGACTAAAATTAATACTTGCTGTTTGCTGCCTAATTTCGGCCATGATTAGTTCTGCACAAGAACGCCCTTCGCGTGTTCCTGCAAGACGTGACCCAATAGAGGTCTTACAGCCAGATAGCACTTTTTTAACCATCTATTTGCGTGGTGATGAGCGTTATCATGTTCGTATGACCATCGATGGTTATGTTATCACACAGAATAAAAAAGGTTATTATTGCTATGCCAAAGTCAACTGCAAAGGACAAATCGTACCTAGTTGTCGTGTGGCTCGGAATCCAGAGAATCGTACCAAGTGCGATTGGAATTATTTAAAGAGACTCGATAAAAATAACAAATTAAAACTTATACCTTAACCAATTATTAATTAAAAAACATGAAACGAATTTTTTCTTTTTTTGCTGTGATGTTGCTCGTTTTAACATTACAAGCTGTACCTGCTTATCGTGGGCTAATTACTGTAAATCAACCGGATGGTACCACCTTAAAAGTGTATAATCACGGTGATGAGTTTTTTCATTACAAAACCACCGAAGATGGTTATTTGGTCAAAGAAAATGCCAAAGGTGTATTGGAATATGCCGAGTTATCTTCAGATAATATGATTAAATCGATTGGCATTAAAGCACGTTCAGTAGCAGAACGTACGAGTTCAGATATGGAGGTTTTAAGTAGATTAAACACCAAAAATATTACGCCGGAGTTTACTAATACTCAAAGGCAAATAGCAAAGATTAAAAGACATACTGCAATTCGAGCAGCGAAAGTGGGCTCTGTTAATTTGGCTCCACGAGGCTTGGTGGTGTTGGTAAATTACAGTGATAGACCATTCCAATCAACTAACACTCAGGCAGCTATTAGTGAAATGTTAAATGGAACTAATTACACTTATAATGGTGCTACAGGTTCTGCAAAGAAATATTTTTCTGATCAATCAAACGGATCTTATTCGCCTATATTTGATGTGGTTGGACCAGTTACTGTGTCACGACCTATGAGTTATTATGGTGAAAATGATGCTGATGATAACGATATGTATGTGGGTGATTTAGTAGAGGAAGCTTGTTCTCTTGCTAATACTCAATTTTCTGTCGATTTTACTCAATATGATAATGATAACGATGGCTTTGTTGATTTTGTTTATATTCTTTATGCTGGTTATGGAGAAAATGTTACAGGTTCAGATCCATCTACTATATGGCCTCATAATTTTTATATGGAATATTATGGAACTACACCAACTTTTGATGGTAAAAAGGTCAATAATTATGCTTGTAGTTCTGAACTTGATGGGGCGTCAGGTACTGTAAGATCTGGTATTGGAACTTTTTGTCATGAATTTAGTCATGTGTTAGGGCTACCCGATTATTATGATACAAATTACGGAACTAATTACGAAGCCAATGCAACACCTGGAGAGTGGACTTTAATGGATCAAGGTTCATATAATAATTACGGTAAAACTCCTCCCAATTATTCTGCATATGATAAATATTTTTTAGGTTGGGTAACACCAACTGTGATGAATACTGCTGAAAATGTGACCATGAATGTTTCATCTACCAATGATTATAGAGTTGTTACGGCCACAGGGATATTGCCTACGGCTAGGTATACATCTGCAGCTTGGTATTTCGAAAATCGTCAGAATACTGGGTGGGATACGTATGCGCCGGGACATGGATTATTGGTAACAAAAGTTCAGTATAACTCAACAGCTTGGGATGAGAATAGACCAAATAATGGTACACCAATGTATTATGATATTGTGGAGGCTGATGGGGTATCAACTGGCGGTGATGCAGGTGATAC
>JAQVGE010000166.1 GCA_028696935.1 Minisyncoccota bacterium
TGGATATTTGGCAGGGTATGATATAATAAAAGGGAGGAGTAAATTTTTTTCATACATTTTGATTTAGGGTTAATATTTTAGTTGACAGCGTTCTTGAGGAGGTGACTTTGTCACCTCCTTTTTCATGTAAATTATATTTTGGGGTTGTGATAAAAATGTCAGTTGTTATAATTAAATTGAGTTAATTATTGTACCCTCAATAAAATTAAATCTTATGGTTGTCAAAACAATTGAAGTTGAAAATCTTCTTAAGAAGGAGGTTTCAACCAAAAAAAATGGAGAAGACGATTGCTCCTCTAACCTAGGACAACCTAACCAAGACGAAAAAACACTGAATGATGTTTTCACGGCTTTCGAGCATGAAGAAGAAAACGAGAATCCTTATCCATCAAAAAGATGAGATAGCACTAAAATAGGCAGGACCGAGTTCCTGCTTTTTGTTTTTATTGAAATAAAAAGATGAATAGTTTATGATGAATACAAATAAATTTAAAATGATAAATGATAATTATTTGAAAAAATTTGAGGGAGGTAAAGCCCTTATTGAATTTTATGGAAAAAGGGAACAACGGTTAATTTCAGGGAAGATCGAAGAAGTTGTCATCGAATGTTTGGGACTCAAAGTTTCTGTTTCTGAGATAATGGTTTGTGAAAATTGTCGAGATAATCCAAAAAAGTGGATAAAGAGTAACCTAAAACCTAAAGATTTTTATCATATTAATTTTGAAACAGCAGATATTTTCGAAAAAGATGATTCTATTTCTATTGAATCTTACCAGCAGGGGATTGATGTTGTTCTTTCTATTCCACAAAATTAAATTAATTTTGCCAATTTTTTAGAAAATGAGCCACTCCATAAGTGGCTTTATTTTTAATTAAATTATAAATAATAAGACAATATGGTTTATATGCTATAATAAAAATATGTTTAACAAACATTTGCTTAAAGTTATTGTTGCCTTTAGTGGAGTGATAGTATTGGGTTTAGTAACTTTAATTATTATTGACGGATTGAAGTAAATAATATATATTATTAATCGTTAGCCGTAGAAAGTGGGCGAACAATAAGTCCCACCGAGGTCGAATCTATCTTGCTTTTTTGGGCAAGATGGCTACAGACCCTAGAAAGGGTCATTTTATTTTAAAATTACAAGATTATGCCAATTACATTAAACAAAAAGAAAGAGCTTGTTTCGGGTTTAGAAAAATCTTTAAAAGATGCAGGTTCTGTTGTTTTTGTGAAATTTGATAAATTGTCTGTGACCGATTCAAATACTCTTCGTAGGAAGTTACAAGAACAAGAAGTTGAATATATTGTTACTAAAAAAACTTTACTAAAAAGAGCTCTTGAATCAACGAAGAAAGAAGGGGAGTTACCAGAAATACCTGGTCAGATTGCAATCGCTTTTGGTGGTGATTTGCTAGCTCCCTCGAGAGAAATATTTGATTTTTCAAAAACTCATAAAGAAAATATTTCAATTGTCGGAGGAATCTTTGAGGGTAAATATATGAATGCCGCTGAGATGATTTCTATTGCGACTATTCCTCCACTCCAGACTCTTCGTGGAATGTTTGTCAATTTAATCAATTCACCAATTCAACAATTAGTCATTGGACTAGATCAAATTAGAGCTAAAAAAGAAACAGTCTAATTTATTAAAAATAATTATTAATTTGTCCCAATTAGTGTGGACTTAATCTAAACAAATATATGTCAGAAGAAGAAACAAAAAAAGAAGAAGTTGTTGCTACCCCAGAAGTAGAAACAAAAGTTGAAGAAAAAGTGGAAGCAGAAGCTCCTGCGCAAGCTAAGGCTGAAGCTGTTGCTACTCCAGAAACAGAAGTAGAAGTTCCTGCAAAATTCAAAGATATCGTTTCTAAAATCGAAGAGATGTCTGTTCTTGACTTGCATGAATTAGTTAAAGTTTTTGAAGCGAAATTCGGAGTTTCAGCTCAAGCTGTTGCTGTTGCTGGTTCTGCCGCTCAAGGTGGAGCTGAAGCAGGAGAAGAAAAGAGTTCTTTTGCTGTTGAATTAACAGAAGCAGGAGAACAAAAGATTGCTGTTATGAAAGTTGTTAAAGAAGTTCTTGCTCTTGGTCTTAAAGAAGCAAAAGAATTAGTAGATGGAGTACCTTCAATCTTGAAGGACTCAATGAAGAAAGAAGACGCAGAAGATTTTAAGAAGAAAATCGAAGAAGCTGGAGGTAAAGTTACTCTTAAATAGAATAACTTCATAAAACAACCCAAAGCCAAAAGGTTTTGGGTTGTTTTTGTTTAAGCTTGAAAGGAATACAGACTTGGCGTATAATAAAAACATATAAATCCCGTCAGAAGCCGCGGTCACGGTCTGTCTTTATCGGGTAAATATTTTAAAAAATAAATGAAACTATGGGTCTTAATCTTTATCTAAAAAATAAAGTTTAAGACTTATTTCTAATGGGATGGATACACTTGCTAAATTGTTTGGGGGACAACCAAGAATAAAAATAATGCGTCTTTTTTTGCTGAATAGCGAAGAGGTTTTTGAGATAGAAGATATTACTAGTCGGAGTCGTGTGGCTAAAACAACTGCTAAAAAAGAAATAAATGCTCTCGTTAGTATGGAGTTTATAAAACCCAAGACTCTAATTGTTGAAGGGGCTAGAGGGGCAAAGAAGAAAGTCCCTGCTTGGCAGTTGAATCAATCTTTTCAATATTTACCTCACGTTAAAGAATTGTTGATTAATCCAAGTATTTTACTTCAAGAAGATTTAGTTGAAAGGTTTAAGGGGGTTGGACGAATTAAATTGATGGTTGTTTCGGGTGTTTTCATTGGAGAAGGGAAGAGTCGAGTAGACCTTTTGCTTGTCTGTGATAAATTAAACAAAACCAATCTTAACCAAGTGGTTAAAGCCCTCGAAGCAGAAATAGGGAAGGAGTTAGACTATGTTGTTTTTGATAGTAATGAATTTAAATATCGTTTAGATATGTATGATAAATTAGTCTGTGACGTGATAGATTTACCGCATAAAACCTTAATTGATCTCGGTCAGTTATCCACATACACTTCGAAATAAGTCGAAAATTTGATATAATAAAGAGAGTACTTGAAAAGGTCGAAGCTTTATGG
>JAQVGE010000167.1 GCA_028696935.1 Minisyncoccota bacterium
CCTTCACCCTCGGATCGATATCCATATATTTTTTCACTTTATTTTCCTTTCTATCTTGCTGATGCTTATCCCGGGATTGACCGCTGCTTTTGATTCCATAGCAAGAGCTGCTGCTGCCAAAGAGAAATCAACAGTCCTGCCGATATCATATCCGTGGATGCAGCAATATATCACCGCTGCGGAAAAGGCATCGCCGGCGCCGGTGGCCGAACCCGTATCGACGAGCTTGCCCAGAGGTCTGACCAGATCCGCTTCAACCCCGTCTGTATAGTATACTCCGCCGGCTGAAAGGGTAATAAATACCCTTTTCACACCTTTATCAATAAACGCTCTTCCGGCTTCTTCCAATGCGTCCCGGTCGCGGATCTCCATATCAAGCAAAACCTCGGCTTCCATCCGGTTTGGCTTTATAATGTGGAAGCGCCCTATGAAGTCTTTTGCCCGTTCCGCTTTGGCAACGGAAACAGGGTCAAGGAAGAGCGGTTTGTTCCCCATCTTTTCTATTGCATAAGATATAGTATCTTCTGTTAGGTTGGTATCCAAAGCTACTATTTTTGATCCCGCCGCTTCTTTTGCGGCTTCGTCGATGAGCCGGGGAGATATCCGCTCCAGCGCATCCATATTGCATAGTGCCAGTTCCATATCTCCAAGCATGTTCAGTATGGACATATACATGGCCGTGTTTTCGCCCGGGAGCAGTTTAACGCCGGACACGTCCACTCCCAGATCCGCCAGTTCCCTTACTGCCGCCCTTCCTGTCAAATCATCTCCCGCTACGGAAAAAAAGCTGACCGGGACATTCATTCTCCCCAAGTTCTCGGCAATATTCCTGCCTACGCCTCCGTAAGCAATAGAAATTGTGCCCGGATTGGAATCCGCATATACGAGTCTTTCATAAGGATGGCCTTCAATATCTGCCGTGATGCCGCCTATAATGGTTACTTCGCTCATATCCTTTTCCTTTTCTTTCTAAATCTTATCAAACAAGAATGCTGCCTCCTATAAACTCTCGAATAATGGAGTTGTTTGCGATCACTGAATCATCTTCTATCGTCCGGAAGAAGCGCAGGAATTTAAGGAGCCTGATAGCTTCGCTATATGCTCCGTCTTCCTGCCCGATAGCTAAAAGCATTGGTTCCACATATTTTTTTAAAACCGCAAGCTCATAAATATGTGCCGAGTTGAAAAGCATATCTGCCTCTCCGTTAAACGGAAAGATGTTTTTGTCCTCTCCGGCACGGACTTTTTTCCATTGTTCTATAGTCCGGCCGGCATTATATCCTCTGAATTGATGATCCCTCACAATGCGGCGCAGCATCCTTGCATCCGTTGTTGGAATGCGGTTGTGATTGTCTATGTTCAACTGTGTAAAAGGACTGATATAAATCTTGTATTTTTCATCATCATCGATACCGGCAGAAAGCTTTTTATTAAGGCTGTGGATCCCCTCGATTATTATGGGCTGATTATCGCTTATTCTGCTGATTTTTTCACCGTACCGTTTTTTTCCCTCAAAGAAATCAAAGGATGGCAGATCTGTTTCTTTACCCGAAAGCAGATCGTTTATGTTTTCATTAAACAGATTGATATCAAGGGCTTCTATATCTTCAAAATTCGGCGTACCATCCGGCAGAATTGGTGTCTGATGCCTTTCGACGAAATAGTCATCGGTTCCCAAACAAAGAGCTTTTTGCCCTCCCACCCTCAGTTGTATGCTCAGCCGTTTGGCAAAGGATGTCTTGCCTGATGATGAAGGCCCGGAAATCAGGATTATCCTTTTTTTATTCCTTATGATTTCATCCGCAATGTATGCGATCTTCTTCTCATGAAGTGCCTCTGAGATCTGGATTATCTCCCTGTATTCTCCGTTATCGATTTTCTGGTTAAGATCTTCCACATAGGAGATCCCCATAAGGTTCCCCCATTTTTTCGCTTCGCCGAACGCCCGGTAAAGCTTCACATCATCTCGGAATTCCGGTATTCTGTCCGGCGCCGATGATTCGGGAAAACGAAGCAGGACGCCGTTCCTGTATTTTCTCAGCTCGAAATACCGGATATACCCGGTAGACGGTACCATCTGCCCATAGAAAAAGTTCAAAAAACCATCGCAGGAATAAACAGGCACCGTTTCCACATGGGGCGCTCTGTTCAGCATCCGGCGCTTCTCTTCGTGATTTCCGCATTTGAAAGCTTCCATAGCCTCCGACCGGGTAAGTCTTTTACGGATAAAGGGGATGTCGGCTTCTACAAGCTCCTGCATCCTTTTTTGTAAATTTGATACATCTGCAGCGGTAAGAGGTTCATGCGTTCTTACCTCGGTATATATCCCTTTATTCAACGAATTTTCTATTCCCACCCTTACGTTTCCCAGTACATCGTTTACAGCTTTAAGATAAATGAAGGATACACTGCTTTGATATATCCTGCTTGCGGATATGTCGCGCATATCCAGGAAAACAACGGTGGAAGGCTCCTCCAGGCATCTGGTCAGTTCACGTACCCGGTTGTTGACTTTGGCTGCCAGCACTTTGTATGGAAGCCGGTCCTGATATTTTTTGACCAAGTCTTCTAAAACAGTGCCTTCATCTACTTCCATGGTTATTGGCTTTTCATCCGGCTGCGTTATCAATGTAATAGGGACCATCTGACGCTCCTTTTTAAATCTCTTTATTTTTAATACTCTGCAGTATGTGTTTATTTATTGTATCATATTTTTATCTAATCAGTACACAAACTTCAGCCGGTGTCACTGCCAGGCATCGATGGTAAATATCCTCGATATAAACACCGTCAGTGAGCTGATGGTTTAAAATCGTATTATTTCCGAGATCCTCATATTGGCCTTCCATGGTCACTTGAAAAATTAAGTTCCAGAATATCATTGTCGATACAGAATGAAAACCGTGTTTTAACCACAATTGATAAGCCTGGGATAGACGAGGATGCCTGGGCTGCTATTGACATGGAACCCCTGCAAAATATTCCTTCCTTGACAAACCTAACAACGGCATATATAATTCGCCTATATTCCAAATGCAAAAGCGACGACAGGGTAGAGTAAGTGTTTTTTCTGTTCACAGAGAACCGGTTTCAGCTGAGAG
>JAQVGE010000168.1 GCA_028696935.1 Minisyncoccota bacterium
CTCCTTATATTGATAGCGCAATAAGCAAGACTGTTAATCTTCCTCATGAAGCAACAGTTGAACAAGTTAAAGAAGTTTATGAAGAATGTTTTAAAAATAAAATAAAAGGTATTACAATTTATAGAGACGGTTCTAGATCTGAACAACCACTTCAGAAGAAAGAAGAAGTTAAAGAAAATAATATTAAGATTGAAGAACCAATTGTAGTTAAAAATGTCGTTAAAGTTAAAGATAGACCCCAATTTGTTTCTGGCGTTACTACTAAATCAGATTCTCCATTTGGATCTATTTACGTAACAACTAATTTTGATAACTACGGTAATCCATTTGAAATATTTGTAAGTGCTGGTAAGAGCGGTTCTATTTCTAAATCAATTACTGAAGCATTAAGTAGAGTAATTAGTTTAGCATTAAGAGCTGGTGTTGATATTGATGATATTATTAAAACAATGAATAATATTTCTGGTTCTGAAGGATGGGTATATGATACTTTAGATGGTAAAGAACTTATAGTTAGAAGTATTCCAGATGCTATTTCTAAAATGCTTAAAGATTTAATTGAATTTAATAATCTTGAAGGCATTGAAGTTAAAAAGCTTCCTGCTACTAGTAAAGACTATTATGAATACGGAGAAATTTGTCCTGAATGCAGTAATGAAATGGTTATGATGAGCGGGTGTCGCCACTGCCTAAATTGCGGGTACAGTCCTTGCAAATAATTAATTATTTAGGTAATTTAAAATGACAAAAAAGATTAAAAATCTAGAATACAGACTATTTAGAAAATTTTATTGAATATTCTGAAGATAAATAATTTAAAAATATTAAAAAACGAAAGGTTGTTGAAATAAAAGATTATGGGAACAAGATCTAAAAACTCAAATATAACAGCAAAAAATTTAAATGAAAAGTTAAATAAACTTGATAAGTACATTGTTATGCATTTTGATCAAATTAATGATACAATTCTATCAGGATTTATGAGATTTGAAGCTATGATTGAAGTTCTATTGCAAGAAGGTATTGTTGATAAAGAAAAATATTCAAATAAACTTAAAGAAATATTTACGCAAATGGAAAATAATATTAGAGAAGAATTTGCAAATCAAGCTTCCACTAAAATTGAAATACCAAGTTCTGAAGTTGAGATTGAACAAGAACAAGAGATTGAACAAGGCGAAATTAATAAAGAATAGTTAAAACTATTAGCTTAAGTTTAAACGTAATGGCTAATTAGCCATTACGTTTTTTAAAAAAATAATAAAATTAATTAAGTTGACAAGAAAGGAAATAATAAAATATGGCAAAATTTATTATATCTAATGAAGCAGAAATTTATACTTCGCATGGACCTGTTAGAGCTAATGTTATTTATGATAGTTTTATTAATAAAAAATTAAATGACGATTTTAAAATTGCAGGTTTTTTTAATGCTGGAGAAGTTTTATCTTCTATAAAAGATATGAAAGAACTAGAATGCGAAGTTGGCGTTCATTCTAGTTTTAAAGCTATTGGAATTCAACCTATTAATATGATATGCTATCCAGAACAAAGAGCAATGACAAGTGACGGAAAATTTATTAAAATTGAAGATACAAATCCTGGTGATTTACTATTATCTTTGAATGGATTATTAGAAGTAGATTATATAGAAATTTTTAATGATGAAACAAAAGAAGATAATCATTTATACTATATTATTGAAACTAATAATGCATTACCAACTTTATATGTTAATAATTTAATTATTATGCCAACAGTGGAGGTGGATGTCAAAAATCCTTTTTTCGAAAATTATCAATTCATTTAAATAATAATTTAACTGGATTGAAATTAAGAAATAAAGAATTTTTTGATATACTTAAAATGAAAATAATTAAACTAAAAGATCCTAAAAAAATTGAAGCTTTAAAAATAACAGAAAATTTTTCTGCTAAAGAAGTTGCTTGTAATCACTGTAAAGAAGTAGTAATTGAAGAACAATTAGTTTATCAATTGCAACAATTAAGAGATATTTTCAATACTGGAATTATAATTACAAGCGGTTATAGATGTCCAACACATAATGCTAGAGTTGGAGGTTCTAAACAAAGTTTACATATTAAAGGCAAAGCGGCAGATTTTACAATGCTTGGAGAGATTAATGCATTTCAAGTGTTTACTGAAGCTTGTAAAATTTTTAATAGGGTTGGTTTATATCAATCTTCAAACAATCCACTTTCAGCTTATATGCATGTAGATACTGGAGAAAAGGGGACATGGTGGTTATCATATCCTGTAGCTTCAGGAGGAAGAACAAAAAGAATTTATGTGTATTATAAAAGTTTAGCTAATTTAGCGAAAGCTGTAAGCGCAGATAAGCAAAGAGATTGGTTGAATATGGTGATTTAATTGCCAGAAATTAATTTTTTAGAAATATTTCATAATGATATTGATAAAGAAACATTAAGAAATATGGTAAATGAAGTGACACAATTATATGGTTTTCCATGCGAATTTAAACAGTGGACTGGTATGCAGACTAGTTCAGATCCTTTGTATAATGATCAATTAACAATGTTTCAAAAAGATGAAGAACTTTATGAAACGAAAAATACGTATATTTATATTGATTATAATAGATTAAATCAAGTTCTTCAATCTTATGGATTAGAGCAAGAGAAAAATATTTCTTTGAATGGTTTTATGAAGTTAGAAGATCATCCCAGAGAAAATGATTTAATTACTATCAAATTGCCTTATGATGATAAGTTAATAACATTTAAAATTGGCAGTTCAGATATACATAAAGATATTTGCTATAGTGTAATATTACAAATTCCTCATTTTGAACAGCAAAGACCTAGGAGCTGATAATATATGGATATTTTACATGAAATAGAAAATAAACTAAAATTTAAATTAAATAAAAATTCTCTTTATTTTATAGCAGAAAATACTGTCGATTTAAAAGAATATGAAATAAAATTTGATAAAAGCGCTATTTTACAAAAAACAAATTTAAAACCTTTATCTGATGATGAAGTTTATATTTCAATAATGTATGAAACAAATACTGTTAAAGATGAAGGAGTAGTTAGAATACC
>JAQVGE010000169.1 GCA_028696935.1 Minisyncoccota bacterium
ACTATCAGCCACGCCATCAATATGCATATGAGAAGAATCAGCGGCCCGTGAGTGTAGTAGCTTTCACCCTCGATGAAGCGGTCATAAAGGCCCAGGTCTTTCCGCCGCCACGCGGGAAACCACCTCAACCACATTTCATAAAAATTGAACCCGAAGTTACAGACCAGCCCCAGCAACAACAAAAGCCCTGCCGCAGGCGCAATCAATCTGCTCCTTCCGGGAACTCCTTCTTTTGTTCTCGACTCCATGTACGGAATTATACAGTTCCCGCAACTTAATATAAACCCCCTAAAACAAAAATACTAAACACGAATCCCGAAATATTGCGTTTCGCGAAATGACTTAGCAAATTCAATTTCAGGCGATATTACTGGCAGCGACAGCCTATTCCCAGCCCTGCTCAAAACACGGTTGGAAATTTTTGGGCTTTCCCTTATAATCGCACCATGAAAGATTCACCTCAAAATGAAATACCGTGGTATGTCGCCGGACTGGCGTTTGAGTGTCAAGGCTGTGGAAAATGCTGCAGCGGCCCGGAAGAAGGTTACGTCTGGGCAACAAAGGCCGAAATGGACGCCATCGCCGAGTCCCTGAACATGACCCCAGACGAGTTCTTCAAAAAATACGTCCGTAAGGTCGGCAAACGTCTAAGCCTCATCGAGGAAAAGAAAACCAAAAATTGCATTTTCCTCAAGGACGGAAAGTGTACCATATATGAAGTCCGCCCCACGCAATGCAGGACCTGGCCTTTCTGGCAGAGCAATATCGACACGCCGGACGACTGGGCATGGGCGGGTAGACGCTGCATCGGAATAAATCGCGGAAAAAACCACAATGCCCGCGAAATCGAAAAACTGGCGAAGTCAACAAATGAGTGACCCCCAGACGGACAACATTGTAACCGCTGTAAATACGGCACTTGAATCGCCCTCTGCGGCCAATTTTCTGGCTGAGATCAGGCAGACGCTGGCGGATGCACAAACGGAAATAGACTCCCGCTGCCCATCCTGCGACGCCTGCGGCCGCTGCTGCCAGTTCGACACCGCCGACCACAGATTGTACGTTTCAACGGGCGAATTGGCGGTACTTTTATCATCCAGCCCCAAAATAACGCCGCAAAAACTGCGGTGCGAATGGCAGATCGACCACAAATGCACCGCCAGAGACAACCGCCCGCTGGGATGCAGGGTATTTTTCTGTAAATCAGACCTGACAGAAATTTACGAAATTTTTCACAGGAAAATCGTGGATATCCACAAAAAATACTCCATAGCCTATTTTTATGCCGAAATGACCTCAGCCGCCAGCGAGTTCAGACGGGACTTTTCTAAAAAATAACCTCACTAAATGGTTTTTAGGGCGTTTTGGCGCAAGTTTTCGTTTGACAGACGTTTGGAGACTTGATAATCTTTTGTGTATTGTGGCCGCAGAGTATGCGTAATGGGACTCTGCGTAAAATGTTTTGTTTGTTCACTGAAATGCGGAGACGTTAGGCATGCGAAGGAACTTACTCTTTCTTGGACTGGCGACAGCGGTTGTAACACTGGCAGTAGGATGCGGAAGCGGATACAATGCTGCGGATATCGCCCAAAGTTACGGCATACTCAATCGTTGCGATCTTCAACCGAAGATTGCCAGCATCATCCAGTCCGGCGAAGCCGACAAGATGATAAATAACGGCTCTGCCGCAGTACGCTCCCGCGTACAGAACTGCGGAAGCAACAAGATTCTGGTAAGCGAATACCTCATCGAAGGCGAAGTTTACCGCATCGAAGTCCGCAAGACGTTCAACCCGCTCAAGAATATCCCGTGCGATTCGATTCGCTACGGATACTTTGACAAAGGCCTCGACAAGGATTACATCTGCTGGTTCCAGCTGTCGAGCGTGATCGATTCGCTGAAAAACAACAGTTTCTCGGCTGACTACGTTGTAGCTTATCGTGCATGGCGCGACCTCAACGGAAAAGTTCACCCCGTGCGTGTGGAAGAAGGCATAACCCCCGACTGGGTGCTTGCTCCGAATGGGCTGAACCTCAACCTTCACACCACGCTCTCGCCGATGCAGACCGTGTGGGTACAGGGCGCAGTCAGCGACGGCCGCCACAAAGCCCTCGGTGCTCCGGCTGACGATTATGACGTACAGACCGGCGTTGTCGGCCACCGCGTAAATGCCGCTTCCGCCACGGATTGCCGCTGGTTGCTGATGGCCGACGGAATGAGCGGCAGAAGCATGAACGCACCGATTCCGTTCGTGAATCTTGACCTGGCCGGCAAGGTCCTTAACTAAGCCGACCGGAATTATTTTATTAGACTTGAAAAATATTTTTGGCTTGTGTAATCTGAGTCAGTTGGCCGATAAAAGTAGTTAGCGGCTTATGCTTTAATGAGGTACAGAAACATGAAGAACGTATTGATGCTCATGATGCTGTTGATAGTTTGCGGCAGCGGTGTAGGAACGTTGTTTACGGTTGGCGGCTGCGATGATTCGGCTGCGATGACTGTCAGCAGAGGCGAAGGCGTAATTGATGACGCACACCAGCGCCGCCGCAGAATCCAGTGCATATCCGACAACTATGCCCGTCAGATCACTGACGATGCCGACGAAATCTTCTTCGCCGACGCAAACCTGCACCTCAGCCAGTACACCGTCAACTACGGCTGGTAAGCTGCAACCCAAATTAAAAACCGTTGATCATTTACCATATAAAGCATCCTCGACCGTCAAGGCCGAGGTTGCTTTTTTTATTGCAATACCAAGCAATAATTTGGTCTCTGCGCCGGTTCCTATAATAAAATCAAATTCCAAATCACAAGATACAAATAACAGGCAATATCAAAAATTCAAATATCAAAACAAAAAAAACGCAAATCTGACGGTATTCCATTTGGAATTTTAGAGCATCTCAACGTTGAGAATGCGCATATCCACACGATTTGAACCAGCTGACGGCGTCTTGTTGGGTAATAGTTTTCAAAGCATCTCTGATTGCCTCGATCAAGGCATCAAGGGTTCTGGCTTTGACTTTTCTCAGGAAGGCTTTAATCTTCGACCATTTTTTCTCAATCGGATTC
>JAQVGE010000170.1 GCA_028696935.1 Minisyncoccota bacterium
CGCCCGTGTTGGACATCTGGCGCGTGTGGTCGCCAGAGTAGTAAATCTCGTTGGTCATCAGAACCACCCCGCTTGTGAAAGCTGCTCGAACTGGTATTCATCGACATCCCGGCCTTGGGGGATGGACATGTAGGCACGCATGCGCTGTTCTTCCGACTTGGTGGCGGTCAGCGACGTGTAGCGCCAGACTTCGTAGATGACGCCAGTTGTGCCATCGGCTTCGGCGCGGGTCTGGATGACCTTGAACGGTTTAATCATATCTGGCCCCGTTGGCGGCAATGACGGCGGTGGCCGTCAGGTTCAGCGTCTCGTTCGAGTAGGGCCATGTGCCGCCCCGCGCCGAATCGTCGTCGTACTCGATGCCGATGAACGAATCTTCTTGGCTGTACGACCAGTTGCAGGCAAATTCCGCAGCGATCCAGCCACAGCGGATGTAGCCGCCGATGTAGCGGATGCCGCCCCGGAAGAAGGCCCAGTAGGTGCTGTCCCAGCGGTATTCCGTGCCAAAGCCGATGCACCCGCCGTAGGCGTCAAAGCCAACGCAGTCACGCCCGGATTGCGAGTAGTGCCATTCACGCTCGGCCTGGGCAATCGACGGGTAGAAGAAAATCGGCTTGCTGCCGGGGTCGCCCATGTAGAAGGTGTTGTAGGCGTTCGGCACGAGGCTGTTCTGTGGTGCGCTCCCGCAATACTTGGCGGTCAGCCCCCCCGGCCCGGAAGTCAGCGGGTTGGCCGGTGGCGATACCATGGCCCCGCCCGTCACGGCCAGCGGATTCAAGCGACTGTCGAACGATGGCGTGCCGTCGTCACGCATGACCAGCATGCCGTAGTTGGTGCCGCCGTTGCCGGTGGCGCCTCGCGGGTCGGAGAACACATAGACCTCGGGCGCATAGTCCGACGTGCCGGAGCGGATGATCTCGATTTCCCAGACGCCAGCAGCCACTTGGCGCACAGCCGCCACCGCGTAGTAGCCATCCACCGGCATGGTGAAGAACGGCACGGGCGTCACGTTGCACGCGATCTGGTAGGCCCAGTGGCGCAGCCCGCCGTAGCCGTCGAACGAGCGAACGGAACGGTTCAGCAGCGCCTTGCCGACAAAGTGGAGGTTGCGCGTCTCGCTGGAAACGAGCACCTGATTATTGCCATTGATTGCCAGAAATCCGTGTGCCATGGCTCACCGCATGAGAATGATGACGTAGGCCGCTTCGCTGCCGCCCGAGACGGTAACGTTGTTGCCGCTGATGGAAACCGTGTGGGCGATGGCGCGGCGGTTCAGCGGCGGCGGGTCGATCATCACCTGCACGGCCAGCACTTCGCGCCCTGCCAACATGCTGTACGTCCGGTAGGTGGTGCTTCCGCCAGGGCAGTACAGCATGTCCACCTGATTCCACGTCACGTCGTCGCTGGAAAACGCCAGCGCCCCGTTGGATCGGAACACGCCCAGCCCGAAGCTCATGACAGGCGCCCCAGCTTGACGCGCAGCACGCCGTTTTCATCGAACACGTTGATCGTGTTGTTGGTCATGATGAGGGCGGCGTAGTTGCCGGTCGGGCTGACGATGGAGAAGCGGTCGGCCCGTACGATGAAGTCCGAGACGGTCGGACTCGATGCCAGCCCGAAGCCCGACACACGGCCCGCCACATCCACGCGCAGCGTCCATTGCGCGTACAGCGTGCCGTCTGCCGCTGCCCGTACCTGCTGCTCCTGCGCGATGGCTGCCGCATTGGCCCCCACCTGCGCCTGAATCTGCTGCATGGTTGTGGTCATGGCCGCCACGTTGTTGGCCGTGGTGGTCTGCTGGGTTTGCAGCAGGGCCAGGTTGTTGTTCACCGACGAATACTGCGTGGTGATGGTCTGCTGGATGGCGTTGTCGGCATTGATGCGCTGGGTTGTCTCGGTGGAGATGGCCGCCTCGGCGGTTCCTACCCGTGTGCCCATGACATCCAGACGCGCCGACAGAGCCGTGTCGCCTTCGATGCGCTGATTGGTTTCCTGAATCAGCACCAGTTCGGCGGCTTCCAGGCGGTCGAAGATGCCGCCCGGTTTGTCGATCAGATCGACTCGCGCCTCCAGATCGTGAAACAGCTTGGACTCGAACACCTGCGTATGCAGGTCAGACAACGCCCGCGAAATCTCGCCGGGGTCAAGCGCGGTGCCGCCTTGGTAGTTGGCTGCTGCCTGCTGGGCCGCGTTGCGGATCAGCAGATTGAGCGAACCCGACGTAGCCAGCCGGTCAAGCTCGGCGGCAGTGATGAACCGGTTGTCCTTGGTGCCCGAGAATCCGTTGCGCACGTTAAGGCCATCGACCACGGCTTGCAGCACCTGCCGGGTGTTTTCATCGGTGATGGCATCGAGGGCACCCAGCGGGATACCCGGAATGCCGGCATTGACGCCCGTGCTCATAGCGATGACAACTCGCGGAAGGACTGCGCCACGCGCAATTCACGGAATCGCCCGGTGCCCGCCAGCTTGAGGCGGTAGCGATCGGACTCGTAGCCACCGGGCAGGCGGAAGTTCTTGAGGCCTCCGGCCAGCGCCTCGGTGTGCTTCAACTGGTACTCGAAGGCTCCCGTGGTCGGGTTCTTCACGTAGGCCCACAGTTCCAGCGACCAGTTGCCCTCCACCAGCGCCTGCGCCACGCCGAAGTTCAGCGGGCGCGGTAGCACGCGCTCGGCGGATTGCCATGTGGCGGCAATGTCCGTACCGCCGTTGAATTGGTGCAGCGTGTTGCCGCTGGCGTAGTAGAACTGGTCGGACAACGGACTGACGAAAGCACACTGCGCGGCAAACGTCGGCAGATCGGTCATGGTGCCGTCTGCTTCGTCGAAACGGATCATGAACGGCGTGAAGGCGCCCGATGACGAGAACACCACCAGCCGCCCGTCCCACACAGCAAAGCGCATCGAGGACAGGCCCGCGCCGTAGCGTTGCCGCCAGACTTCGCGGGTAAAGAACTTCTGCCCCTGCATCAGACTGGCCGATGCGCCGGCCAGCGCCACCAGCCCGTCGTTGCTGGCGTACATCACCACGCCGTCGACCACGGCAATGGCC
>JAQVGE010000171.1 GCA_028696935.1 Minisyncoccota bacterium
AGAACCATTTGTATAAAACTGTAAAAATTGTAGCATAAAACACAAAAAGTAATGCAGCAAAAATTACTGCAACAAATATTGCAATAGTAATGTTTATAAAATCCTTCTTTGTTGGGTGTTTTAATTTTTTGACAGTTTCCAAACTATCGTAAACAAATTTCATCATTACAAAAAAAATTATGTATAAAGAAACGCCTGTACTTTTTATTAATTTACTTTGGTTTTGCAAGAGAAAATTTGAATTATGCTACTATACAAACATATCAGATTTGAGCTGTTTTCTTTATTCATATATCATATCCGTTAACATATACTAATAATTCTGATTTTCTTTGGTTTTTTGTAACAATATCTTTGTATATATTTCAAATCCATTTATCTTTCTTTTTGTATGTAGTTCATAATAAAATATTTTGTATCATAACTTCATCTTCTTTTATCAAATTATCTTTGTTTTTTTCTTGTGATAGATTTCACAAAATAACTATTCAATCCTCTTTTGAAATATCTTTAATTATTCAATTAATTTTTGTTTTGGTTACAGATTTTCATATACCTATTATGCTAACTGTTTTTATTTTTGTTAGCAATCTTAGATATAAAAGCTGGTCAAAAAGCTCATTTGAAATAATAGATGTTTTTTCTATATATTTTGGAATTATACTTTTTATTTTATTTCACCATATCAAAAAATCTGATTTTTTTTGATTTATGTATGAAATTATTTCTTTTGGATATTCATCTTGTTCAGTAATAATAGTTATTTTTTTTATATTTTTATCAAAAAACAAATATCAGGCAGACTTTAATGCTGAAGTATATAATTCTGGTCATTTGGGAATATATAAATATTTATATGGTTTTTCTGGAAGATGGTGCTCTTTTTGCAAAATTTCTCAAGCATGAACTATATAAGACATTATTTGATTCCTTTTTTGTTCTGTTATTATCATATTTTTTGGGGTTAGATGGATTAGATTGTTTAGATAGATGAGAGTTGGAGAGATTGGGATAATTCTCTTTGTCGCTCTGAGGTAAAGCCGAAGAGCATAAGATTTATTCTCTTCGTTTCACTCAGAGAGACAAAAAACAATTCTAACTTTTATAAAGCGAAGCGTGTCTATTCTATCTAAAATTAAGTTTTTTGGATACTTCTCATGATTTGAAGAACAAATCTATCAGCTAATCTATAACGTTTTTCTCGTTCTTCTGAAGACATAAATACTACATATACAATTTCTATAAAATATTGTCTAAATATTGTATTTATTTCGTCTTTTATCTTATCTATTTGAGGCTTTTCTACGTTTTTATAAATTACGACTAAATCCATATCAAGATCAAGTCAAAATCTTTTTCAAAAATAATATTTTTCTATCATAACATCGTATGTTTTAAATAATTCTATAAGTTCTTGTTTTAATCCAAAGAAAAAGATATCTCTAATTTTATCAAAAAAATCTGGTTTAAGTGATATAGATCGTCATTGGCCTTCTTTATTTACATCAATAACACAAGCTTCTTCTAGTGAATCTACTTGTTTTTTTATTGCTGGGAAAGTCCATTCTAATTCACTTTCTAAAGCTCTCATAGAAATTCCTTGTCTTCTAAAAAGCAAATATTTTAGAATATCTACTTTTGTTTTACTTCAGAAAAGTTTTTCAAGATTCATGAAAAACGTATAAAAATAAAAAATATTGATAGCTAATAGTTATCGATTTATTAGAAAATTACAAGAGAAAAAGATGACTTGACTTTTTGTTTTAAAAATTTATTCTACAAAAAACTCATTAAATACATATTTATGAGAAAAATATATAACAAAAACCAAAAAAAACTACAAAGTCTCTTTGATATTGCAGAGACAGTAGAAGTCATATCAAACATTCAAATGTTTAAAAATATTCAAACATGTTTGATTGTAGTGTATATTATAAGCCTTGATTTCAGGGTTTTGTCTCTTATGGTGTGTTATTTACTTTTGTTTCATCTTTCTTCTAAGATATATAGAAAATATATTGAAACAAAAAATAACCTTTTAAATCGTTATTCTGAGTTAAGCTATCTTATATCCCAAGAATTTTATGATGGCAGAAAACTTACAGAATGGCAAAATGAAAGAGATTTCATAACAGAATTATTGGTACAAAAAAAATTAATGGAAAGAAAATTATCATTTTAAAAAGGAAAGTAAAAAACTTTCCTTTTTTTTATTGCTTTTTAAGTATAAAACTTTAAGTATGATTTTAAAATATATTGAATTTAAAACTTAAAACTAAAAATTTAAAATTATGACAACTTATACTCCTGCGATGCAACAATATATTGATATCAAAAAGCAATGCGCTGACTGCATTCTTTTTTTTCGTATGGGGGATTTTTATGAAACGTTTTTTGAAGATGCAAAAATAACCAGTAAGATTTTGGATCTTGTATTGACAAGTAAAAACAAGAATTCTGAGAATCCTATTCCTATGGCGGGGATTCCATATCATAGCGTCGATAAATATATTCCAAAATTGATATCACATGGACACAAAGTAGCTATAGCTGAACAGACTACTGATCCAGTTCCTGGCAAGATTGTTGAAAGAAAAATCACCCAGATTATTACTCCCTGAACATTTATTCAGGAGACAAAAAAAACATTTACTTATATGCTTGCAGTGGGTTTCGAGCCAGTGAAAAGTGGTTATAACTTTCACATTGCGTGGTGAGATTTCGCGTTGGGAGAATATTCTACAAAAAGTTTTGCAAGCATCGAAGATATGCAGAAATTTATTTTGATCGTAAATCCGATAGAAATTATCGTAGATATTGAATTTCCTGACAAAGATAAACTAACCAAACTCCTCAAACAATATCAGAATTATTTGATTTCTATATCAGATGTACCACATAGATATGAAGAATATTTATTGGAACAATGTAAAATTCAGACGCTTTCTAGTTATGGAAAAGCTGTAGAAGAATGAAGATGACAAGCGTTGGCACTCCTCTTTTCGTATTTACAGATAACTCAACAAACAGCTTTGACCAATATTTCT
>JAQVGE010000172.1 GCA_028696935.1 Minisyncoccota bacterium
ATAATCGACTCATATTTTCCATACCGAGACACGCCATGACATAATTTTACATATAACAAAACGGTTTTAATTCATTAATTTCATCTACTCTCAATTATGCTCCTCCTCTCTGGATATCAAAATAAACTCCTTACCTTTTCTTGTAGACTCAACAGTATTATTTTCAAGTTCCGTGCCAGTTGAAAATGCTTCCTGATAACCAGTTTTCATATCACCGACAAATACATTCCGCTTAAAAACGCATCCTCTTGAGCCGTATATATAAGCACCCCATCTCGGTTCAGGCCGATTTCCACCTATCACATAAGTGTTATCGAGAAATAAGTTAGGCCCAGCGTACCAGCACACCGTACCAAAGCTCACATCTTCACTTACGTTGGAATAGAACACATTGTCAAACGCCCCATACAGTGCGGATACCCCATCCGTGGTACCTTGTATATAGTTATGATGTACGCGGTTGTTAAAACTGGTTGCGTGAACAGTTATTCCACCTTCATTATTTACTCTTTTGCCGTGACCATATACTGCATTATATGCAATCTCATTATCATATGAACCTATCATAACTAGAATAGCATAATCATCACCAGTGGTATAATGCACCTCATTGTTTATGATTGAATTTTCAACAGCAAAGTTATGAACAGAAATAGCCCTTGTTTTTATCGAAGTTATCTTGCAGTCCTTAATAATATTTCTAAATGGATGGTGTACCATGAAAATGCCGCCATTGCCTTCGACCGTCACTCCTATAAATCGAACATTAAATGGCTGTTCCAGAAGAACAGCATATTGCGAGGCAAAATCCATTATTTTCAGATTTCTTACAGTTATATTACGTGAGCCGACATGCTTTGTAACCGTTGATGCTATAGGCTTTTCAAATCGCACAGGTCTATCAAGGACCATTTGTTGCTTGTCCAGTTTTTTAATCTGGAATATCTCGGAACTCACCAAACCACCTTTTCCACCATTCCACATATCCATACGTTTCTTATCTTCAAGAATAGTCCATGTGTCGCGTTTATCATTGTTGACAAAAACATAATCACCGACACTAAAGCCTTCTGTGCTGGTGACTGTTATTTCGCTGACTCCCTTGGCTGCGATTTTTTTCAAATATGCCTGCGTCTTACCAGGAATATTTTCATCAATATAATGGTTTATGTGCTCAAACTCTGTACTTCCATTTTTTAAAGCCCTGAGACATCCTTTTGTAAACTTCAGAACACTGGCATCGCCTTCACCTGCAAGCATTGCCCCAGTCTCAAGCCATAAATCACCATCAATAATATATTGGCCAGATGGAACAAAACAGACTTTACCCTGTTTAGCAGAAGCCTTAATGCATTCCTGAATCGCCTGCCTGTCATCTTTATCGTCGTCAGGCTTGGCTCCAAAATTTAAAACACTCAACTTTTCATGAGCCTTAAGAATTCTTTTAGATGTAATATCATTATGTAAAATGTCAGATGCAGACAGCACTGTCACAAATGAAGATATCATAAAAACATGTATCGACAACCATTTCATACGTTTACTCCTCTAGTTAATTTTCAACTGAAAACTACACCCATGCAGATTTTTAAATTACTTCCATCTCACCTATAAGACACTGGTAATACTTCCATATCAAAAACTTTTGTTTGCGTCAGGCTCTCTGCGTGCATATCCATAAACAGCATATTGCTGGAGTCAAAATGTCTCGCCATAGTTTCATCGAATGGATCGGCCTGACCTTCAGGCCAGCAGCCACTGAAATTTGCCAAAGTGATACGTTCCAAGTAGTTGTTGAATAGATAGTACGCAGAATCACCATCGAACATGGTACGCGACAAGTCCCCATACGAATCTGGATTGGGATCATAAAACCGGTTCACACCATCACAATAGGTCGCATAGAGATTTAGGCCATAGCTAACCTTTACCTGAGCTGTCGAAGACAGACCATACATATCCGAAATCCCAAGCGCCCATTTGTTGTTCACCGCGGCGCTGAAATTTCTTGCACTCGGCAAATCAGACGGACAAGCCAACATCTTTAAGTCCGGCAACTCGGCTGAGTTCAGTAGCAGCCGCCATGCTGTAAACTCACCAAAGAACCCGCCACCATCCGGTGCTCGCGTTGGAAATTGGTTGGAGCTATCCGTCATGTATATCGCCAGCATCGTTCCTTGGGACTTAAGAGAATTGAGACACACCACTGATTTTGCAAGATCTTTAGCTTTATTCAGACTCGGCAACAAGATGGAAACCAGAAGACTTATGATCGCGATGACGACCAGGAGTTCTATCAGAGTGAATGCAGATTTTACGATATGAGACATATATCTCTTGTGCGTCGCCACGAGATCACTCGCAAAATGACTTTCAGCAATATCTTTCATAGCTGGTAAATTTTCTGAAGTCATAAATCCTCTCCTCATCCAATTAATCACACCAGAATTGCAGTCGTGCCGGCTGGAGCAACTGTTTTTCGTTGTATATACCTATATTCTGAATATTTAACTCCGCCTTCTATCACATTTGAGCCTATTTGCCTGGCAATCTCTTTGGCACAGGCAAATCCTTCCTGCCAAGCGTCTGTGAAAACGGTAGTAATTTCGAAAAGTTCGACAAATAAATCGTGACGGCCTGATGCTACAACTAGGCTCAGTTCCTCAGGTATCGATATTCGCGACTCGAGCAGATGTTTCCATACGGAAAAACCAAAATAATCACCCGACATCACGACCAGTGCAGAATATGACTCATCAAGCTTGCCAATAATCTTCTCCGCCGCCTGATATACATCTTTTTTCGTCTGAAAATGTTCAAAATCAAGATTTGCATAATACGAATCAACACAGAAATCTGAAGACTTTCTGGCAGCTATTTCTCGCTCAAACGCACTTCCGACCTGGTCAGAAAAAACATCCTCGCTGCCACGAAACACCAGCAATACTTTTTGGTGGCCCATATTGAACAGATTTTGCGCAACCTGACGGTACACAGTTTCCACTGGCAGCAAAACTTGCGTGAAACGACCGCGTTGAAACGAATG
>JAQVGE010000173.1 GCA_028696935.1 Minisyncoccota bacterium
ATTCTACAGATTCACTTAACCATGTACCATAATCAATCGTCTCTAAAACTTGTTTTATTAATAATTAGCCAGATGATGCAATCTTCTATTGATATTCTTCCATCATAATACTATATCCAACTACATCCAGATTTTGAAATCTAATCATCATTCCGGCAATATTTCCATTTGGATACACAAGCCGTCTGTGATAAATATAGTTACCATATCCATCATCAAGAGTGTTTATAACGTCTGGCTCACCAAAAATTTCTTTTACCTCTGAAATATTTTCAATTTTAAAGTCACCAAAAAGTTCTTCAAATTCTTCGACGGGCATCAGTTTAATTTCATTGCTAGGACTTTCGCTAATTTCGTCTTTTTTCTCGTCAGTTTGCTCGACATTATTTTCTTTTTCGTTTTTAGTGACTTCTTTCTTAGTAACTGCTTCGGTTGGTTCAGTCTCTTTATTTGTGCTCGCTAGGAATTCTTGTACTTCTTCCTTTGTCATTGGTTTGTAATCCTTGTTAATACTCTTTATCCACTCCTCTACCTCAGCCATTTCCATTTCCGCAACATTTATATCTCCAGGATATTGAGTGTTTTTAATCACTTGAAAAGAAGGATGATATTCAAAATTTTTAAGATCTATTCCAATAACTTTTCCTTCCTGAACAGTGTCTCTAAATTGCTCTAGTCCAACCATAACGGCATCAAACTTACCATAAGCTGAACCTAGATTATCAGGGATATCAGTTATAGTTAAAACAGAAGCGATGGGTTCTGTAACTGTTCTAACATCCTTGACAAAGGAAGACACCTTATTCCTATCCCCAAGAGCTATCTGGGCACTATCTTCTGTGACCTCCAATGCTAAATCCACACCGACAACAACGGTAGTCACTTGAGTTACAGTTCCCATAGTAGCAAATCCTGCAGCACCACCAGTTGCTACAATACCCCCTACATAAACAGTAACTTTACATGTATCTTTAACCGCTATTGCTTGATTCTCTAACTTCTCAAAAACATCTCCCGCTTCTCCCCATGCCTCTCTAGTTGCCATATCTTGAGATTGATTTAGTATCAACTGAGCCCTTTTAGCATCTACTCCTAGATGTTGAGCTAATGTCCTTATCTGTCTTCCTATAGGAGCCTTCTCTACTATTGCTTGGACTTCGGCATAGGTATAGGCATATGCCTTTTGTACAAAGTTAAACGCTGTTGTTTCCTCAGACATCTCATTTGCATTTCCTTCTAGCTTTAATGCTTTACTCTCTAATGTTTTCCACTCTTGAATAATTGAGGCCACTTCTTCATTCCAATCATCGTAACTTTCATATTCTTTTGCATTTACTAAAACATTATCTGTTTTGTATCTTAATACTAAATACTCCTTAGATATTGTTAATGTATCCTCATATACAATCTGATCTGTCTTTTTATTATTTCCAAAAAGAAAGAAAGCAAGAACTGATAATATGATAATAAAAGAGACAAGGAGAATAACGTTTTTTTTAGACATATTGTTTTAAAAATAAATTTAGATAATGTAAATTTAGCCTTTTAAAGTCTTCATTATTTCTCTAACTATTTCTGGGGTTTCTGTTTTTCCTGTTTTTTTCCTGCTTTCAGGGACTTCTTTTTTTCTCTTTAAGTTTTTCTATCGAGAAATCTGTGATAGTTGAGAATACAAAATCACCATCTTCTTCTACGATGGTTTTCTCCTATTTTTTTTGTTTTATCATTATAATGAAATTTTTCGTATCTCATATTAATTAAGATTTACTACTTACTACTTACTACTTTTTATTGTAGCAAATCAAAAAGGTTTATCAAGTGTTGATAACTAACAAACCTTTAAAATAGATTTATAACCTCGTTTATTTCTTAAATAATATTTCTTGGTGTTTTTCTTGCTCTTTATATCTGCTTTAATTATTTTATTCTATATTTTTTTCTTAAAAGAAAAAAATAAAAAACTTACCCTTTTAGTTAAGTTTAGTATTAACTTATTTTAGTTAAGTTTAGATGGTGTATTACTACTAATATGTTTAATAAAAAGCTAAAAGAATACAAAAAAAACAAGAAGAAATAAACGAAGAAATAAAAAATACACCAATGCCAATGAAAACTATTTATTACGGCAAATACAGTGTTGAATCTCGCT
The DNA here is from genome assembly GCA_028696935.1 of Minisyncoccota bacterium. Next base: position 2,150 of record JAQVGE010000173.1, read on the forward strand.
CAAAAAGCTTATGAAATCTTTCAAAGTTCTGAAGTATCAGAAAAAAGACAATTATTGAATTTTTTACTTCAAAACATCAAATTACAGGGCAAAAAGCTCGTATTTGAAATAAAAACACCTTTAATACGGTGCTTCAAGCGAACAAGTGTCTAATTTGCTCCGTATATTGAACGAAATCCGAACCTATTTTAAGGAAAATCCCGACGCCGACTTTTAGAAAAAATTTCGCTCGGGCGGAACGGGAATTCCTTTTTCCCAAACCCCTTTTCTTTTCCGCGCCGACCTCGTTTGGACCGGCGAATTTTTTGACGGGGATTTAAGTAATTCTTACAATCTCTGCCAACAAAACATCAATGTCACTGGAAAAATTAACCTGCGTTTTGTTTGGCAAGGATTCCTTTTTTCTGATTTTCGTATGTAAATAAGAGTCAGCAATCTTTCGAGATGAATTTTCTAAATGAGACATTGAGTCCTTAAAACTTTTTGCCCCGTAATTATTTGCAACCTCTGTAAATGTATTTAGATTAAAAATAGGCGGAACATGGTCAAGGACTGCACGGACTAATAAAATAACGGAAATATAATTTCCAACTGAGAAAGCGCAGTCAAGTTCTGTAAGCATTTGAAGAAGTCTAGAAAAATCAAATTTTCCAGTTTTCTTTTTAAGCGCTTGAAAACGCTTTTTGTCGATATAAAAACCACTCAACGCTACTTGTTTAATTTGTTTATCAACTAAACAGCGGTTAAGTTGTAGTTCTCTTTCGACTTCCAAAATTTTATCGCTTTTCAGACGCCACTCATCTTTTGAAATTTTAATTGTACGTCTATCCTTTGTTATTGCGATTCGCAACTTTGTGATATTAGGGTTTCCTAATCCAGTATTATTAAAAT
>JAQVGE010000174.1 GCA_028696935.1 Minisyncoccota bacterium
CCAACGAAACAAAACTAAGAGAACGAAGATACCATGAATTCAAAAAACATGTCAAAAAACACAACATAGAAAAAATATTTTTCTGACACAACCTCACAGACCGCATAGAAAGCACGTTTCTCAACCTACTACGTGGAGCCAATATCAACGGATTTTTGGCTATGAAAGAACAAGAAAATGATCATCATCTTCTTCCAAAAATACAAATACTAAGACCAATCTTGTGACTAACAAAACAAGAAGTCACAAATATTTGCAATAAAAATAAGATCCCTTTTGTTACTGATCCAAGCAACAAAGATACAACAACAAGCCTGAGAAACAAACTCAGAAACAAAGTACTACCTGAGTTATATAAGCTAGCTAACAAACAAACTACTACTACAAACTCATACATAGATAGCATGAAAAATATCTACGAAGCACTAGAAAGATCACACGAAAAAAAAATTCTGAATTCTGAATTCTGAATTCTGAATTCCATTAAAAAATCACCTCATCGAAACGCAAAATTTGCATATCAACGAATCATCCACACCCAAGATATAAACAATGAAAATATTATGCAAATCATGAAACAACTCCACATAAGCAACAATACAACAACTCCTCTTCTTACTGAAATTTCTGAGTTTTTAAGAACGAAGACAAGCGGATATAAATATGTTAACAAGACTTATTTTTTCAAAGCACATGGAAATATATATATCATTTCTGCTCCAAAACTTTTCCGAGAAAAAACAATTGATAGCTCAAAAAAAATAACTACACTAGGAAAAATAACTCGAGGAAAAATCACCTATACTATCGACAAAAAAGAATATATAGGAACAACAATCAGATACGCTAAAACATGAGACAGTTACAAAAAGAAAACACGAAATGAATGGTGTATCAATCAGAAAATCCCAATCTTCCGAAGAAAATTCACAGCAATCCTCGTCAAAAAAAATCAGATTATAAAAATTTTTAAATAGTTGTTTTATTGTTTTATAAAATCTTTATGGAAAAATTACAGCTCTTCTGGTGAAAAATACTCCATATACTAGTCAATGTGAGTTGACGATCAGAAGCACAATCAGAAATAATACTATTGAGTATTTTGTGATATATAGTAGTACTCCTCTTATTGCTCTTTATTCATCGCAAAATAATCAAAAAACACAAAAGAATTCATGAAAATATAGTGTTTTTGTATGATAGTATGCGATACCAAGTAAGTAAAGCACAATACGGAAATCCAGCAATTCAAGAGAACGCAGGAATCAATGTAGTAATAAAAAACGAACACAAAGATTACTTACACAATACAACAGCAATCAAAGAAGAAATAAACAAAATAGAACAACAACTCGGACAGCAAATAGTTACAGAAGAACAGCGAAAAACCATCAACAAACAGATCAAAAAAAAGAGATGAACACACACTATAATGCAAATACTATGACGAAAAATAACAATCATCACAGCAGGTATCTACAAATTATTCTGGTAAAAAATAGAACAAACAAAAAACCCACAGTACGTGGGTTTTTTTATATACTATAATAAAGTTCTGATTAATGTTTCGCTCTTACTTTTCTATATACTATATACAAGACAATAGCTATCGCTAATACAATAAGAATATTTTCTTTTGGTCCTGTTGCAGGAATAACTCAAATTGTTGGTGTTGTTGTCGGTGTAGTAGAAGTAGAAGTTATACCATTTGCTATAAAAGTATAACGATACTCTGTTCATCCATTATTCGGCACAAAATTAATAATATATTCACCATTTCTTGTAAGTGCAAACGTATAACTTTCATCACTCATATTTACACTAGCAAGTCTTTCAAATATTCCACTAGTAGGATTATATGCAAAGATATCAATCTTATCAGAACCATCAATAGCAGTCCATCTCAAAGTAGCATTATTATTAGTAATAGTATGAGTAATATTTGCTAAACTCATATTTGCTCCAGCGGCTGTATGAGCAGCTTGATCAGTATATGTTCATTCACCATAAGTTTGTGTCGCAAGCTTAAATCGAATCTCATTGGATATTTCTCATAAAATATTGTTTCCATCCTTTGGTATTACAGAAAGATAATAGACACTTGAAGGAGACATACCATCAGTCAAAGCAGTAAGTTCCATAAGCACATCAGTACCTACCGTAGTAAATTCAAATGTTTTTTCTCTAGATTCATCTATCAAAGAAATATTATCTAAGATTTCAGACAACGGATATTGAGAAAACATTACGGTATATTTTTTAATCGTATTACCTAATTCATCTTGTATAACAGGAGATTTGATAACAATCTTATCTACTGATATTTCATCTACAGAGATTTTTTGACTAATAGTATATCCAAATGGAATCTCATCATTGAGCGTATCCATCCAATTTCGAAGATCTCATTCAGTAGCGCTTGCAAGACCAAGCAACAACACACCAACTACAAATATACTTAATAATTTTTTCATTCGCCTGATGAATTTAAAAAGTAAAATTATTTTTTTACATAATCGTAATATAGTATGGGGATTTCCTCTGCAAAAACAAAAAAAAAGTGGAAAATTGGAAGCACATTGTCTATATACAAAACAAAACCACTTGACTTATTTTAATTTTAAAAGTAATTTTATTATATAAATATTTCGAATAGAAATATTTGTACATCCTACTTGGAAAATATGTTTTAGTATTTTCCATTGAAGGATGGATAAATTTTTCGAATAGAAATATTTGTATGTCTTTCCCCAAAAGTACGTTTCAGTATTTTTGGTTGAAATGACTTATAAATATTTATTTATTTTCTAATAAATAAATATTTGTACATCCTACTTGGAAAATATGTTTTAGTATTTTCCATTGAAGGATGGATAAATTTTTCGAATAGAAATATTTGTATGTCTTTCCCCAAAAGTACGTTTCAGTATTTTTGGTTGGAATGACTTATAAATTTTTCGAAAAGAAAAATTTGCATATTTTTTAAAAACTCTTATAATCAACACATAGCAAAAACAAAAACTTTTACTTT
>JAQVGE010000175.1 GCA_028696935.1 Minisyncoccota bacterium
TTCACAAGCACCTTGTCCACAACAATCTGGAAAAACAGCGGCACGATCAGAGAAAATATCGTCAGAAGCACCACCATCAGCGCAATCTCCCCAAAAACCCCTCTATTTTTGATGAATTCAGGGATAAACCAGCGGAGACTGAACGGCTGTTCCTCGTCGGAAAGCTTGTAGATCTTCTTCAGCAAAATAAAAGAATCGCTGTAATCCCGTTCAAAATCCGCCTTCGGAAGAAACAAAAAACGTTCCGGAGTATTGCAGTTTTCAGATTCCGGATCGACAACAACGGCTTCGACGTCACCGGACTGTGTTTTCCGGAATCCGCAAAAAACTGCGTATTTCCCGTTCTTCTTGATGGAAATGCATGGAAACACGGAGGCACTTTTGCACAACTTATCCCAGTTGAGCCGGATACGCTTGATCTTGAAGTGATAGTCGGAGGCGATTTCACGGAAAAGATTGTCGCGTACCTCCTCTTCGCCAATGGCATATTCATGCATGATCTCACGGATATCCACTGCGGAATTATGGTGTTTTGCAATGGATACGAATGCGAACAGACGGGTGTGCTTCGTCATGTCGATTTGCGCAAGATTGTGAAAAATAATCGCCTCGCCGGAAAAACGTTCTTCGAACTGTTTGAGCGGAACCGTCAAAATTTTTGCGCCGACAGACGGATCAAGAATCGCAGCATTTCCGGCTGTTCTCAAATGACGTGAATCCGGCAGCAGAAGCCACGCGTCGTTGTTCAGCCTTGCCAGAAGCGGTCCGGAATAGGAAAGCACAGCATCTTTACCGCAAACCCTTTCCGGACGAAGCTGCTGATCTTCGGAAAGCTTCAACAGCGTATCAACAGTGTGCGCCGGATAATCATTCTGTACCTGTTCCGTTATCAAGGCCGTAAAATTGACACTGCGCCTGAACTGTGCGAACAGTGCCTGCAGACATTGTAGCCCGCTGAAGTTTTGTGGTTCCATCTTAATATCCTTTCATTTCGTGTATTAGTATGCTCCATATCCACCGATTACCGCCCAGACTGTTTTATAAATAATCCACAAATCCAATTTCCATGATTTGCGTTTTATATAATACAAGTTTATCGCAATCCTGCGGTGGTAGGTGGTTAAATTACGTCCTGAAACCTGCCATAATCCGGTTAATCCCGGAGGAATCGAATGCAGGCTATTACTGTATTTCCCATAGAGTTTGTCTTCTGAATAAACAATGGGGCGGGGACCGACTAACGACATATCGCCTCGAATAATGTTAATGAGCTGCGGCAACTCATCGAGACTGCTTCTCCGTAGAAACAATCCGGTTTTAGTCGTTCGCGGATCATTAAATAATTTCTTTTTTGACATCCATTCTGCTTGTTGCTCTGGATGAGCCGCAAGATATTCAAGGAATTCTTCCGGTGACCATGCCCCCATGGTTGAAAATTTATACATATAAAATGGCTTTCGGTTTTTGCCTAAACGTATCGACACATAAAATATTCTCCGTCCGGTTAACGCCCGTTCTAAAAACTTGAGAAAAAAAACGAAAAGGAAGATCGGAAACAAACACAATGCACCGATACAATCAATGATTCTCATTGCGGATCTCCAGTCATATGCGATTTCCATATATCGCATTTCTTTCCGCCGACAGACACGGTCTTGACCAAACGGAATCCTGAAAATTCGGTACAGTTATCGGAAACCACTATATAATCAGGGCGAATGCCGTGTGCCTGGAATACCGGATGATTCGCCTGACCTCCGGAAAGATAACCGATCTGCTCAAAAACGCTCTGAACAACAGGACGTTTTCCGGATTGATAGATGTCGCATTTGGCAATTTCAACATTCAATAAATCAGCCCCTTTCCAATCTTTGCGAATAAAATCCGCCGATTGGAGAATGGCGTGTCGTTCAAAATTCTTTTTTGATGATGTCAGGCGCTTAATCAGTGGAGCGTAGGCGTCATAAAGTAAAAAAGCGGCCAACCCGCAAAACAATAATATTCCAATACGCCGGTATTGTTTCTCCATCAATAATTTTTGTTTCAGCCATAACAATCCTTCCGCCGCCCATGCGAAATAAATCGGAACCGCGATCAGGAGGTAACGTCTGGAAGTTACCAGTTCTCCATAAAATATGATCGGTTGAACGATAACTCCGAGGGAAAAAACGAGCAGGAGAATGGCCGAAACGGTATCAAACTTATTCCATTTTTTTGCGGTAATGCGAAAAATGATCCCTAAAACCGCCAGCCAGAAAAACGCCGGATATATTCCTTTGACGATAGAACCCCATTCATTCATGAGGAGCGCCCTCCATTCCCGGCATATTGATATCCAACTTCATGCGAGGATTCGGGTTGCAGGGGAATACGAACTTGCATTTCCGTTCCATAAAACGGATGGCGGCCGCATGGCGCACATCTGTTACCGGATATCCGATTTGAATATAATTGTAACACAGCCATGGGAAAATGGACAAAAAGATAATTGCCGCGGTCAACACCATCCGCCAGGGGATGATATGTTTGCAAATATCCCACACGAAGAGGATGATTCCTGAGAAAAACAAAAAGAGTATCAGGTCGCCGCGATTCAATAACAAAATGGACGAACCACAGGCAAAACAAACAAGTCCGGTCAACGAATTTTTGTTGCGGTAGAGCTGACTCATCCCGTAATAGGAAATCAATATGCCGAAACAGGATGTTGTTTCCCGAATACCGCCATATCCAAGTCGCAGAAGATAGGAACATCCGCAATACAGACAAATGGCAGTAATTGCATGTCGTTCCCCGTATATGTTTTTTACCGCACCCCACAGCGGAAAGACGCCAAGGCACAACATCATGGCACTTGCCACTTTACAGGCAAGAAAACCGTCCGTTTGCAAGATATACGCAATACATCCGGCCAATGCGGGAAATACCGGAGGAATGCGTGGATGAAAAGCAAATTCCCAATTTCCAACGCTGAATGCTTCCGCCATAGGCGCATAACGAGTTGCGACATCGGGGAAAGGGATATCG
>JAQVGE010000176.1 GCA_028696935.1 Minisyncoccota bacterium
CTGCAGATGCACCTTTCTCCCCTCCCTCAGCCATACAACCGCCTGATTCTCAGATTGGTCGCCTGTGAGGATGAGCATGTCTGGGGCTGTGGTGAGCAATTCTCGCATTTTGACCTACGGGGTAAGCATTTCCCTCTCTGGACCCAATAACAAGGGGTGGGGAGGAACAAGGTGACTGAGATAACCCAGATTGCCGATAGACTCGACCGGGCAGGGGGGGATTATCATACCACTTTCTATCCCCAGCCGACGTTTGTATCGAGCCGCTGCTACTTTCTGCATGCTCAGACCGATGGGTATGCGGATTTCGATTTTTCCCATCCTTCCTCCCATGTATTGGAGTTCTGGGATGTTCCCACATGCATCACCATTTCTGCCAAACCCACACTGCTCTCGGTAGTGCAGGATATTTCTGCACTCTTGGGCAGGCAGTCCCAGCTTCCCTCCTGGGTGTATGATGGCATCATCCTGGGTATGCAGGGGGGGACGGCGACCTGTTTGGAGAAACTGGACAAGGTCCTGGAGCATGGGATGCAAGTGTGCGGCCTTTGGATCCAGGATTGGAAAGGGGAGAAGTATACCAGCTTCGGCAAGCGGCTCAGGTGGAACTGGCAGTGGGATGCTTCCCTCTATCCAGGTCTTGATACAGAGATTGTCCGCTTGCAAAATCAAGGAATTCGGGTATTGGGGTACATCAATCCCTATGTCTTGGCCGATCATCCGCTGTATGAGGAAGCTAAGCGTCTCGGTCTCTTGGGAAAGCGAGCTGATGGCTCTGTGTACCTGGTTGACTTTGGTGAGTTCGATGCAGCAATTGTCGACTTCACCAATGAGAAGGCTGTGCACTGGTACAAGGAGGTGATCAAGCGAGAATTGATCCAATTCGGACTGAGCGGATGGATGGCAGATTTCGGCGAGTACCTCCCCACTGATGTATGCTTGGCCAATGGCCGCAGCGCAATGCTGGAGCACAATCCTTGGCCCGGCTATTGGGCAAAGGTCAACAAGGATGCCATCGTGGAATCCAACAAGGAAGATGAGATCCTGTTCTTCATGCGTGCCGGCTCAACACAAAGCCTTGGTTCGTGCCCCATGATGTGGGCTGGGGACCAGAATGTCGATTGGTCGGAAGATGATGGCCTGCCTTCAGTTCTCACCGCAGCGCTCTCGTTGGCAATGAGCGGAATGGGACTGCATCACAGTGACATCGGAGGGTATACCACCTTGTATGGGATGCAACGCTCGAAGGAGTTGCTGCTCAGGTGGGCTGAATTTGCCGCATTCACTCCGTTGATGCGCACCCATGAAGGGAATAGGCCGAGGGATAACTGGCAGTTCGATTCAGACGAAGAGACCATGGACCTGCTTGCTTTCTTCACCGATCTCCATGTTCGTCTCAAGCCCTATCTGATGCACGTGGTGACAGAGAATGCCGAGCACGGCATTCCAGTCATGCGCCCGTTGTTTCTCCATGATCCAGATCCGCGCTTCTACTCGGTCAAGGATGCTTACCTGCTGGGCTCTGATCTGTATGTTGCTCCGGTGCTCGACCAAGGTTGTACTGTCCGGAAGATCGACCTGCCAGAAGGAGAATGGGTCCATCTTGTCACCCATACCCCGTATGCAAGCGGAAACCATACCCTTGACGCGCCGTTGGGAAAACCTGCGGTACTCTACCGATCGGGCAGTGAGTTTTCCACCCTTTTCACGTCCCTGTTCGGTACAGGAACGGAAGAGCCTCTTTGAGTGCAGCGCGGGGAACGAAGATCTCGATGAGGCTCACACTCTGCTTTTTTACCACATACAGGACAGTGTTGAGCGTGTTCTTGGCCAAGGAATAGAATCCGCTGGGTTTTTCGGCCGGTTTGGCCGGAAGGTTGCCGGCCTGGTAGGCTTCGCGGTCCTTGGCACTGGCACTGAAGGTGGAGAAGTCCCAGAGAGAAGCATCGGCACGTGCTTCCAATGCAGCCTCTTCCGTATCATCGAGGCGGTGGAAGAAATCCAGACCGGTCAATTGCTCCACCTCATCAACGGTGGTGACAAAGCTTTCGAGACTCTTGCTCGACCCTTCATTGGGAAGTACGAACCCGATGGCTTTCACCTCAGGCTGATCATAGTCAAGAATCACCTTGTAGTACTGGTTGGGGACAGAGACCTTGCTCTTGCCGATGGTCTTGTAGGGACCATCGGTCAACACCGGGCCGGTTACCACATACACAGCTCCCTCCGTGTCGGCGAAGTTGCGCACCGTTGCTTCAAGTTTGCTCCAGATGCCACGGTTGAACTGTCCTTCCTGGGGGCTCATGTTGCTGAGGTAGAAGGAGCCGCTCATGGCTTCTTCGCTGAAGGAAAGGTCTGCTGCCGGGATGAGGTGCCCACGGTCATACCCACTTGAGCGATAGTCGTCCAAGGTGGCCGAACCGGTGACGATCGAAGGATCGCTGCGAAAATCGTCCCCCCGCTCAAAGCTGCCGTACAGCTCATCGCGGCTCATGTGGTAGGCAACCCAACGAGCTTGCTCATGCTCCTCATCATAGGAGAGGGTATACCCCGGATGGGATACTACCAGGTCGGTTTTCTCGAAGTAGGGGAGTTCAAGACCGGGGATGGCCGATCCGGTTGCCTGCTCCTGCACATCTGTGCTGGGAGCAAGAACCAAGGTGAGAATCCACAGAACAAGCAATATCGCCAAAAGGATGAGCAGCTTCTTGCCCCGTTTCTTTGCCTTGTTCACCCTAGTTCCTGTTCTTCGCTTCGCCATATGGTCCTCCCCTTCCGGTTTGCCCCAGTATACCCAAGCATACAGAGCTTGGGAACCGGTATCATCTATAGGGAGGAACCCATCTCTTGCATAGAGGTTACGGGCGAACGATGGTCACTGTTCCCGGTTTTGGGGATCGAATGGCAGGGTAGTCGCCATTCACATGGCCAATGGCCAGCGTCCCGGTTACCCGATAACCATCGGGAATCCCATAGGAAGAAAGCTGTGTATCGATGTCATGGTTGTTGTTGATTCTGTTGCACCAC
>JAQVGE010000177.1 GCA_028696935.1 Minisyncoccota bacterium
TTTTTTTAATTTATTTTAAAGAAATAAGAAGAATTAGTTTAACATCTTTTTTAAACTTAAATAATTCATACAACACTTACAAATTACCAACTTTAACTTCAGATGCTCAATCAAAAATAATTATATTATATGGAAAAAACACAAACAAACAAATAAAAAATTCAAGCAAACTTTTAACGACAAAATTTGAAAATTCTACTTTAGTATTTTTTCCTTTTTGCAAATATAATTTGAATTTTAAAAAACCAACAAAATATATCGAATTAATTAGTGATTTGTTTAATATTTAAATATAAAAAACTACTGAAAATATTCAGTAGTTTTTTATATTTAAATGACATATTTTTTACTATATGTAACTTTACTATTTATTAGTGAATATTTTGTATATATTCCACAACATCACCAACTGTTGTGATTTTTTCAGCTTCGTTTTCTGGTATTTCCATATCAAATTCTTCTTCCAAAGCCATAACTAATTCAACTATATCTAATGAATCTGCACCTAAATCATCTATAAAAGTTGTATTCATAGATATTGTATCTAAATCATCGATTCCTAATTGTTCTCCAATAACTTCTTTTACTCTTTCTAAAATTGCTTCCATTCTAACTGCACCTCCTTGATTTTATATACCTATTATCTACTATTTATTTAGTAATGTTAATACTATTTATATATTTTTTTAAAATTTATACAAAAAACATATTATAAAATTTATTTTATCTACAATAATTTATGCTTTTTATCCAAATCACATCAAAAAAAGACTAATCTAAACAAATATCTAGATTAGTCTTTTTAAATAATACGTTAAATATTAACTAATTATTTTATATTATTCTATTATGTTAGATACTGTTCCAGCACCAACTGTTCTTCCACCTTCACGTATAGCGAATTTTAATCCTTTTTCAATTGCTATTGGAGTGATAAGTTTTATTTTCATTGTTACGTTATCTCCTGGCATTACCATTTCTTTTTCTTTTGGTAAGTCACAAACACCTGTAACGTCAGTTGTTCTGAAATAGTATTGTGGTCTATATCCTTGGAAGAATGGAGTATGTCTACCACCTTCTTCTTTTGTTAAGATATATACTTCTGCTTCAAATTCAGTGTGTGGGTGTATTGAACCAGGTTTAGCTATAACTTGTCCTCTTTCAATATCAGATCTTTGAACACCTCTTAAAAGTATACCAGCGTTATCACCAGCAACTGCTGAAGAAAGTTCTTTTCTAAACATTTCGATACCTGTTACTACAGTTTTTCTTTTTTCATCAGAAAGTCCAACTATTTCAACTTCTTCACCAACTTTTAATTCTCCTCTTTCGATTCTACCTGTTGCAACTGTACCTCTACCTGTTATAGTGAATACATCTTCAACTGGCATTAAGAAAGTTTTGTCTGTATCTCTTTCTGGTGTTGGTATGAAAGAATCTGCAGCTGCAAGTAATTCTTTAATACAAGCATATTCTGGAGCTTCTGGATCTGTTGAAGTACTTTCTAATACTTTTAATGCAGAACCTTGAATTATTGGAGTATCATCTCCAGGGAATTCGTATTTATTTAATAAGTCTCTTATATCCATATCTACTAATTCTAATAATTCTGGATCATCAACCATATCACATTTTTTCATGAATACGATTATGTGTGGAACACCAACTTGTCTAGATAATAAGATGTGTTCTCTTGTTTGTGGCATAGGACCATCAGAAGCAGATACTACTAAGATAGCTCCATCCATTTGTGCAGCACCTGTGATCATGTTTTTAACATAGTCAGCATGTCCTGGACAGTCAACGTGTGCATAATGTCTATTTTCTGTTTCATATTCTACGTGAGCTGTAGAAATTGTGATTCCTCTAGCTCTTTCTTCTGGAGCTGCATCAATGTTTGCGTAATCTTTAAAGATAGCTCCTCCTGTTAAGCTACAAAATTTAGTTATTGCAGCTGTAAGAGTTGTTTTACCATGATCAACGTGACCAATAGTACCAATATTTACGTGTGGTTTGTTTCTTTCAAATTTAGCTTTTGCCATTTTATTTCCTCCTTATTATAATACTCGTTTATGCATTTTTGCATAACTCTATGTATTAATTTTACTATATTTTAATATATTTTGCAATATATTTTTTATTATTTTAATTTTCTTTTTTACCTCTTTGAGATACGATGTGTTCTAATACTGATTTTGGAACTTCTTCATAATGAGATGGTTCCATAGCATATACACCTCTACCTTGAGTTTTTGATCTTAAATCTGTAGCGTATCCAAACATTTCTGAAAGTGGTATAAATGAATGTATTATTTGTGTTCCTGCTACTGAATCCATACCTTCCATTTTTCCACGTCTAGAATTTACATCCCCTATAACGTCTCCCATATATTCTTCTGGTACAGTTATATCTACTTTCATTATTGGTTCTAATAAAACTGGTGAACCTTGTCTACAAGCTTCTTTTATAGCCATTGAACCAGCAACTTTAAATGCCATTTCAGATGAATCTACATCATGATATGAACCATCAACTAAAGCAACTTTAATATCAACAACTGGATAACCAGCTAAAACACCAGCTTTTAAAGCTTCTTGAATACCTTCATCAGTTGGTTTAATATATTCTCTTGGAACTACCCCACCAACGATTTTAGATTCAAATTGATAACCTTTTCCAGTTTCATTTGGTTCAACTTCAAGCCATACATGACCATATTGTCCTCTACCACCTGATTGTCTTACAAATTTACCTTCTACTTTTACTGCGTTTCTTATAGTTTCTTTATATGAAACTTGAGGTTTACCAACATTTGCTTCTACTTTAAATTCTCTTTTCATTCTATCAACTAGAATATCTAAGTGTAATTCTCCCATACCAGCTATTATTGTTTGACCTGTTTCTTGATCAGTATAAGTTCTAAATGATGGATCTTCTTCTGCTAATTTAGATAATGCAATACCCATTTTTTCTTGATCAGCTTTTGATTTTGGCTCAATAGCAATATCAATAA
>JAQVGE010000178.1 GCA_028696935.1 Minisyncoccota bacterium
CTAGAGTCTCATGTACAAGAGCGAAGTCAGTGGTGGGTGAAGAAGTGATATGGGGAGGTTATTAATGTAGTAACTCCTATGGGACAGGAAAAAATAATGCAGAATGCAGAATTCAGAATTCAGAATTGAGTTGAATCTATTGTATATAAAGATCAAATTATTGGATATAAAATGGAAGGTTATCAAGTGGTTGTTTTGGATGCGTTTGATTTGATACCGGTGTTTCCCTTTCCTAAGTTTTGGACTAAAAGATTTTGGACGACTATTTCTTATCTAAAATCACAGATTAAAAATTATGGCAAAAAACATACGCTAGTAAATACGCATACAAGATTTTTTCTTACCTCTTTGGCGGGATGAATTTTTGCCAAATGTGTTTGATTGAAGTGGATCCATATCGAGCATGGGGTGGATTTTGTGAAGTTGGCAAGTAAGTTCAAAAGCATGATTGCCTATATCTATGATCAGACTATTTGACGTTATGTGTTTAGATGTTCTCATGCAGTAATATGAATTAGTGCCTGATGTCAGAGATTTGCTAATAAGTTTAGTAATAAAAAGATACCAGTGATACATAGAGGGATGAACTTTACTTGAATGCAGAGTGCAGAATTCAAAATTCAGAAATGAAAAAAAAATAATATAGTTATTGGATTTGTTGGCAGGTTGGTGAAATTGAAATGATTGGATTTGCTAATAGAAGCTTTCAATAATTTACAAAAAAAACATCATAATCTGATATTAGAAATCGTTTGAGATGGAGACCAATTGAACGAGCTTCAAACTATGGTAAAAAATCTTGGATTGGATGGGAAAGTATCGTTTCTTTGATTTAGGGAGAGGGAGTATGTAGCCAATACTTGGCTTCCTCATGTAGATATCGTTGTCAATCCGAGTTATCAAGAATGATTGCCGACTTCAGTTCTAGAATGATTATTGTCCAAATGTGTTGTTGTTGCGACCGACGTCTGAGGAACTCCCGAGATATCAGATCAGAAAGATTTGATTTTGGTTGATAAATGAAGTATTTCTGATTTGCAAAAAGGTCTGGAATATGCAATACAGAACTATGAAAAATTGAAATGATTATCGTATGAACAGGTCAAAGAACATTTTGATTGGAAGAGGAGTATAGAGAAATATAGAGAGGTGTATTGAGGTTTTATTTAGATTCTTTGATATGAAGAAAAATCCATTAGTATCTACATTGATATGTACGTATAATGCAGAGAAATTTATCTCTATGACATTAGATTCTGTAATTGGACAAACATATAAGAATCAAGAAATTTTAATATTAGATAACGGATCAAAAGATAATACAGTAGAAATTATAAAAAAATATCAAGAAATTAATGTTCAAATAATACTATTTGATTTAGGAAAGAATCTTTGAGCTTATCCTGGATTAAACTATTTATTAGATAGAGCAAAAGGTGAATATATAGCTATTCAAGATCATGATGATATTCGACACACTCAGAAACTAGAGAAACAGGTAGAATTTTTGGAGAAAAATAAAAAATATATATGATGTGGTACAGGAACACTTATGTATTATGGAAAATCAAAGATTGGTTTTACTTATGATACCAAAGCAAGAGAAACTAATACTGGAGTAATTCATACTTCATTAGTGTTTAGAAATGAATGATTTAGATATGATTTATCTAATGAATTTTTGTGTGATTGATATTTTATAAAAAATATATTATGCTTGTGATTTAATAGAATATATATTATTCCGGATGTTCTTACTTTGCACTATTATAAAGAAACAGGCGATAATTATTCTGAACAATGGTTCAAACTTAAAAGAAAAAATATACAAAGATATTTTGATGTATATTGATATAAAGTTTACTATATATTATTGTTTTTATATATTATGTTTTGTAAATTATTGCCAGTTTTTTTGAAACAAAAGTTAGATGTTTTTTTATTATATTTTTTTAAAAGGGCAAAAGGTAAAGAATTTTTAATGAAAAACAAATATTTAAAAGAAATGCTTTCTTGTTATTAGTTTTTATAAAATTTTTTTTAAAATCAAGTTAATTATTCTTGTTATTTTTTCATATATTTTTTTTGTATATTTATTTTTTTTAATTAACTTAAAAAAACGATTATTTACTATGGGGTGTATTATGCTAAATCATATTTTTCGATAGTTTAATGTTTTTTTAAAAAAAATATTTTTTTTAATTTTATATTTATTTGATAAACTTTTGAATAATCAATCTAAATCTTGTATTATTTTATTGTTTTTTTTTCGTCAGCTATTCCCTTCTTGAGCATATACGTCTTTGTTTTTTATTAATGCAATTTTGTCTTTTTTTGATAGGTTAGAATATATAATTAATGCTCGATTAAAATAATTTCGTTTTAGCTCGTGAAGTGATATTTCATTGCTTTTTAATATTTTTTCTAGCGATTTTTTATAGTGATCTGTTTCGAAACAAGCAATAGACATAAAAGTTACATAATCCATTTTTTCTATCAATGTTTTATCTATGTTCTTTCATAAATATTCTGAAAAATCATTGAATCCGTTAAAAACATTACAACTTAAAGGGTTATTATTTATATTTTTGTATTCTTCTTCTTTATTAAAAACTAATCTATTATTTATTATTAGGGTTGGATTTTTTTGTTGTATAACTTCTAATGTATTATTTAATGCATTTGGGCTCATTACATCATCACTACTAAATATCCAAGTATATTTGCCCTGTGAAAAATTAACACATTCCATAATAGCAGGTGTCATACCTATAGCTTCATTGTTTTGGTAATATCTTATGTTTGAATATTTTTTTTGATATTTTTTAATCATATGTTTTGTATTGTCTTTACTTGGTCCATCATCTATAACTATTTCTATGTTATCAGAAAATCATTCTTGATGTATAATACTTTCAAGAAGTCTTTTGAGATATTTTTCTCTATTGTATGTTGGTATACAAATAGAAAGATTGT
>JAQVGE010000011.1 GCA_028696935.1 Minisyncoccota bacterium
AACCGAATTAACTGAAAACTGTTGAATTCTGACCCTTGTATCTCCTCCTGTCGTGTTACTAATGAGCTTTAATTCTGAAGGATAATTATTTCCTGAACAAGAACCAAATGCTGGCAAAGTGTGTGAAACCAAAGTACATCCAGAAGTAGAAGAACAAGAAGCAGAAGGAATGTTTAAACAACTAACTGTATGGGAAGGGGTATAAGCTGGGAAAATCCATTGTTGTTTCTTCCAACTAACTCCTCCAAGCCAACTTCCATTACAATCGTACTGAAACCAATCAGTGTAATTATCGACCCTCCAACTTTCAAGATTTTTATCATCGTTATAACTATTACAGGTTATTACATTGAAATAAGTATCGTACTGAGTCGCATTAATCCAATTAAAAACTGACCCGTTTTTAAGAATAGCGCCATGAGGGGTTATTTTTTTAGACGGAACAGAATAATTTCCAGTACAAATATTGATTGAAGCAGCTGAAGCTTTCTTAATAGTCAACTGGCTACTTGTTTTTAGTGTATCAAAATCTCCAAAACCAAAAAACATTAACAAAACAAAAATAAACCCAACAATTGGTTTTTTTATTTTTTTAAAAAATTTCATCATAATTTTATTAAAATTTTTGATTCCAAAAATATGACTAAAAGTAATGACTTTATTATATCACTCATGAAAATAATAACAAATCGCTTCTTTTTAACAAAGAAGCGATTTGTCTATAAAAATATCTTATTTTATAAAAAATAACAGCTACAATTTTGAAACAAGATAGTTTAAACCAATAGTCTTTAACTCATTAATTCCACGAGAAATTTTATTTAGGAATAGCTTTGTAGGTAGAACGAAAAATTGATTCTGTCACTAAATACTCTAGTATCATTTGTTTTTCGTTTAAAAGAATAATTTTGTAATTAGATCCAACAATATTTAAGGTATTGTTGGTAACAAACCACTCATATCCTGGACCACCTCCAATTTTAACCCCGTCTTTATTATAATTTATAATAAATTTTTCTGGACTAAATTCAGTAATCCAGTTTGAAGTACTATAATCAATCCAAGTGCTATCATCAACATACCTTTCTAAAGCAATCTCTTGCCATTTATAAGCAATTAAGGTTGATTCTGTTTTTGGTAAAACATTTACCTTAAATGTTTTTGAAGTAGACACACCGGCTTCATTAAAGGCCTCAATGGAAAAAATTGAACTTTCTACTAAAGAGACAGAAACTGTACCTTCTAAATTTTTGCTATTACAAAAATTAGTTTCTACATGATTAGCATAGAGTGTTTGCCAATTTATGGTTAAAGTATCACCATAGAGCATATCGTTGGTAGGATAATAATCTACCATTAATACGGGGTCAGGAACTAACTCTTTTTCACAACTCACAATCATGAAAAGAGCAAAAATTAAAAAAAACATTTTTCTTTTCATCTTTATTTTATTTTTTAAGGATTTTATACTTTATACTAAGTATGCAAGATATAATTATATATGTCAATAATGAAGATGAATAGAGAGTAGAAAACTTTCTGAGAATATTCTTATTTATTCTAATAGTTTGATATAATATTGTTGTTGTAGTTTTTTATTAAAAATAGCTAAAATTAAAATATGAAAAAATTTTTTATCTTTATTTTGTTTTTATTGTTTTATCTTTCTTCTAATTTAGTTTTTGCAAATATTTCAAACACTCCTATAACGGATGAAGTTTTCATACCCTCGTCTGTTTCAATTGAAAATGCAAAAATCTTATCCCAAGAAGAGAACAATTTTAATATATCTTTCGAAATTAAAAATGGAGAAGAAATTCAACCAGAAGTCTTTTATGGGGTTAGATTAGTAAAAGAAACTAGCTGGAATCAATTCTTGATTGATGAAAAAAACTTCGATGAACCTCTAGTGTTAGAAAAAAATAGTTCAAATAAAATAAATATTCAATATACCGCACCTGCTAATTTAAATAAACGGCCTTCATTCTATCTACGTCTACGCAAAAAATAATAAAGGCTTTCTCTTTAATCTCCATAAAATAAATAGTGTCACGATTTCTAAATCTTCTGAAGATTTAGAAATTATAACTCAGTCATGTTATGTTTCAGCTTCTTTAGATGAAACTGAGATAAAATATCCCCTAGTCCAAAATATTGATATTGATAAAAACGAAGACTTAACAATACACTGTTCTGTTTTTAATAGAACTAAAGATACTCTAATAGTAAATCCGCACTTTGAAACGAGACTCCAAGGATCTTTTGATAAACTAACTGAAACAACTGAGGGAGATTCTATGGAAATAAACTTAGCTCCAGAAGAAATTAAAATCGTTTCTATTGCTCTCCCTAAGGCCTTAAAAGCACAAGCATACAATATTGAGCTAAGTTTGAAAAATAATAATATTTCATCAAACAAAGCTATAATTAAATACACAATCGCTGGTCCAAGTGCCACAATCATGAATTTGTCTGTAAATGAAAACTCTTTTAAAAAAGGTAGCGATATCATTGCTACTCTAACATGGTTCAATAATTCTTCTTTAGAAAATAAGAGAATAGAAATTGACAATAAAAACGAGAATCTGACTTATTCTCTATCTATTTTAAACGATGAAGGTAAAAGTTGTACTGACGAAAAAATAGGAGCACTATCAAATGAAAATTCTAAGGTAGATATTGGTTTTACAATTGAATCCGATTGTAAAAACCCTAAAATGATAGCTAATATAATAAGTGGAAGTGGTGAAACACTAGATACTCAAGAAATTAATATCATTACAGAAAATAAATCTATTGATAAAAATATCTTATACATAATCTTATTAATATTAATACTTATTCTTATACTATATTATCTGCATAGCAAAAAGAAGAAAGATTCTAATTCAGAAATAGCTATTTTAATATTAGGTATAATAATTTCATCCAGTTTATTATTTAATACTGCTATTGCTACCCCCTCAGTAACAGTTACTAAAGATAGTACAACTGCTATACCTTATAACTCAACAGATATTGTAAGGTGGACATCAACAAATGCTACAACTTGTGCTTCTTGTGTAGATAGTAATGGTAATAATTGTCCTAATTTTGTACAAGGTAAACAAGGACAATTTACAACAAATAAACTTACATCAGATACTACCTTTACAATTACATGTACTGATGACAATAGAGTCACTCCGTATGTAAGTTATAATTTTTACTTGCCAGGACATGTTAATGGAATAGAATATGGGGTTGATTTAGACTATGAAGCAGCAAAAGATGAGTATTTTAATATAGCCTGGACAATAGAAGGTTCTGGACTTCCTACCTTAGCTAGTCAAAGACAAATAACTGTTAAAACTGGGGAAACACACGCAGATCCTTGGTATGAGTTTATTCAAGCTGGGACTCAGACTAATAGTGATAGTAAATATAGTGTGACCGAATATTGTGTTGAAGCAATGGGTAGTAGTTCTGAAAATGTATCGGTTAATCCTAGTTTTAGATGTAATTAACCATAGATAGTCAAATATAAAAACCCCGTTTAAAACGGGGTTTTTATATTTGACTATAAGCCTTTTATATAGTAAGATATATTTATTAGTAAGTCCGTTCTCGAACCGGACTTTTATTTTTAAAAATTTAATAAAAATTTAATATGTTAGACTTAAAAACAATGAAATCCGCTCTCGAGCAACTCGAAGAAGAGCGAAAAATACCTCGAGAAAAAATTATTGAGGCAATAGAACAAGCTATTGCTGCTGCTTATAAAAAAGATTACGGTAAAAAGGGCCAAATAGTTAGGGCAAAACTTGACTTTGAAACTGGAGAAGTAGAATTTTTCCAGGTTAAAATTGTCGTTGACGAATCTTTGGTCCGTATCGTTAAAGAAGAAGAGGAAGATGAAGACATTGAAATTGCAGAAGATGATGAAAGAATCCGATATAACGAGGAACATCACATCTTGCTTGAAGATGCAAAAAAAATCAAAAGGGATGCAAAGATTGAGGAAGAAATTATTTTCCCTCTTGAAAGCAAAGAGGATTACGGCCGAATCGCTGCTCAAACCGCCAAACAAGTAATTATTCAAAAAATTCGTGAAGCTGAAAGAGAAATAATTATCGATGAATACGGTAGTAAAGAAGGAGAAATTATAAATGGAACAATCCAGAAAGTTGAACGAGGTATCGTTTATATTGATTTCAATAGAGCTACTGGAATAATTCTACCAGAAGAACAAATCCCTGGTGAATTTTACAAAAGAGGTGATCACATTAGGGCTTATCTTTACTCTGTTGAAGAAACACCACGTGGAGTAAACCTTAAACTCTCAAGAACTCATCCTCAATTAATAGAAGGGTTGTTTGCTATGGAAGCTCCAGAAATTGCTTCTGGAGTAGTAGAAATAAAGGCTATTGCCAGAGAAGCGGGTTCTCGGTCCAAGATTGCTGTTTACTCAAATGATGAACATATCGACCCTGTTGGTTCATGTGTTGGACAAAGAGGAGTTAGGGTTTCAACTGTAATGAGTGAATTAAATGGTGAAAAAATAGATATTATTCCTTGGTCTCCTGATCCAGCTAGTTATATTGCAAGTGCAATTTCACCAGCCAATGTTTTAAATATTGAGGTTTTTGAAAACGAACATCGAGCCTCTGTTGAAGTTTCAAGTGACCAACTCTCTTTAGCTATTGGAAAAGGTGGTCAAAACGTCCGATTAGCAGCAAAACTTACAGGTTGGAGAATTGACATCAAAAGTGTTACACCAACAGGAGAAGTCCTAGAAGAAACAATGGACGACGACATTCTAGACGACGGAATTGTTGATGATGGAACAGAATAATAGTAAATCTTTCTAAATAAAAAACTCCTTAATTTAAGGGGTTTTTTATTTAAATATAAAAGGTTAGATTATAATCATAATAAAAATTTAGGTTGAAAAATCACAAATAATAGGCTATAATCTGTGAATTATTATTTATAAATAAATCTTTCTATTAAATAGAAACCAATTATTATGGATCCATTTTTAATTTTTTCAATCGTTTCTTCGTTAATAGCGATTGTTTTCGGTTTAATCTTAGTTAAAATCATCAAGAAAAAGAATTCGGGTAATGAAAAAATGAAAGAAATTGCCAAAGCTATCCAAGAAGGGGCTCAGGCTTTCTTGAGACGAGAATATGTCTACCTGTCTGTTTTTGTTGTGATTGTTGCAATCGCCTTATTTATATTAATTAATTCCTTAACTGCTGTTAGTTTTGTGGTTGGTGCAATCTTCTCGGCAATTGCCGGTTATGTTGGGATGAGAGTTGCTACGATGGCAAATTCGAGAACAGCAGAAGCTGCTCGCACAGGAATTAACCCAGCCCTAAAAATAGCCTTTTCTAGTGGAACAATCATGGGAATGATGGTTGCTGGACTTGGTCTTTTAGGTTTAAGTATTTTATATTTATTAATTCGCGACCCAGGCGTAATTAACGGTTACGCTCTTGGGGCTAGTATGATAGCCCTCTTTGCTCGTGTTGGTGGAGGTATTTATACCAAAGCTGCTGATGTCGGCTCTGATTTAGTTGGGAAGGTAGAAGCTGGTATTCCAGAAGACGACCCTCGTAATGCTGGAGTTATTGCTGATAATGTCGGAGACAATGTTGGAGATGTGGCAGGAATGGGCGCAGATCTTTTTGAATCTTATGTTGGTTCAATGATTGCCGCTATGACCTTGGGAGTAGTTTTGTTTGGAATAGAAAGTGCTATCTTACCATTACTCATTTCTTCTGTTGGTATTTTAGCTTCTATCTTTGCCTTCTTCTTTGTTCGAGCTCGCGAAGGTTCTCGACTAGGAGCAGTCCTAGAAAGAGGTATTTGGATTAGTGCTTTAGTTGTTATTATTGCATCATACTTTATCGTTAAATATTTTGTAGGACAAGGTATGTTTGAAAACTTCGGACCATTTTATTCTATCTTGGCTGGACTTATTGCTGGAGTTTTGATTGGTAAAATTACAGAATATTATACATCTGACCACTATGCCCCTGTTAAAAAAATTGCTAAAGCCTCTGAAACAGGACCTGCAACAAACATCATCAGCGGACTTGCTGTTGGTATGGAAAGTACAATTTTACCTATTATTGTAGTAATTGGAACAATCTTAGCTTCTTATCATTTTGCTGGAATATATGGTATCGCAATTGCAGCAGTTGGAATGCTCTCAACAGTTGGAATGACTGTGGCTGTTGATGCTTATGGGCCTGTTGCCGATAATGCTGGTGGTATCGCTGAAATGGCTCATCTTGAACCAGGTGTTAGAAAAGTCACAGATCAATTAGATTCACTAGGAAACACCACTGCGGCAATCGGTAAAGGTTTCGCTATTGGTTCTGCAGCTCTTACTTCACTAGCCCTCTTTACTGCCTACTCTCAAGTCGCAGGCTTAAGTGTTATTGATATTGCTAACCCCAAAGTTGTCGCTGGTTTGTTTATCGGAGGAATACTTGTTTACTTCTTTACCGCACGCACAATGGAAGCTGTTGGAAGGGCGGCGGGATCATTGATTGAAGAAATTAGAAGACAATTTAGAGAAATTCCTGGAATAATGGATGGTTCTGGAAAGCCAGAATATGCTAAATGTGTTGATATCAGTACTAAAGCGGCTTTAAAAGAAATGGTTTTACCTGGAGTTGTTGCCGTTCTTGCTCCTCTTGCTGTAGGACTTACTCCTTTCTTAGGTAAAGAAGCTCTTGGAGGACTACTAGCCGGGGCCTTAATTGTTGGAGTCTTACAAGCAATCAATATGGCCAACGCCGGTGGTGCTTGGGATAATGCTAAAAAATATATTGAAGCTGGTAACCTAGGAGGAAAAGGCAGCGAACCACACAAAGCTGCTGTTGTTGGAGATACCGTTGGTGATCCTTTCAAGGATACATCTGGACCTTCAATAAACATCTTAATTAAATTAATGACTATTGTTTCTTTAGTCTTCGTTTCTATCTTCTTCTAAAAAGAAGTTCTCACAAAACCCCTGCAGTTGTTTTAAAGCACTGTAGGGGTTTTGTTTTGACAAAAATAACTTATCCATATAAGATGGGAGCATCATAATAAATCCTATTAATCAGAATTTATTTTATTTAACATTAAAATTATAAATTAATTAGATAAGTTTTATCTTATTAAAATAAGACAAACTATCTCATATAAAATGAAAACAACCATAAAAAAATTAGAAAAAAGTGAAGTTGAAATTATCGGGACACTAGAAAGTGAAGTCTTTGAAAAATATGAAGAAAAAGCTCTAAATAAAATTGGGGAAAGATTAGAATTACCAGGCTTTCGTAAAGGAAAAGCTCCAGCCAATATTGTTAAAGAAAACATTCCTGAAATGGAATTATTAGAAGAAATGGCTGAGCAAGCAATTACCGACAACTATTCTAAAATACTAGAGGAAAACAAAATTGATGCAATTGGTCGCCCAGAAATAACTATTACTAAAATCGGTAAGGGTTCAGAATTAGAGTTTAAAATAATTACAGCAACTTTGCCTGAATTAAAATTAGGTGATTATAAAAAAATTGCGAGTGTAGAAAACAAGAAAGAAGAACACCAGAAAGAGGTTGTCGTAGAAGATGCTGAGGTTGAAAAAGTTATTCTTGACCTTCGCAAAATGAGAGCTGAACAAACAAAAAATACTAATCATGAGGGTCATGAAAACTTAACGGAGGAAGAACACGCGGCCTTACACAAACAAGAAGAAATCAAAGAAAGCGATTATCCCCCATTTGATGATGAGTTTGCAAAATCTTTTGGTGATTTTAAAAATACCGATGAATTAAAAGAAAAAATTAAAAATAATTTAAAAATTGAAAAAGAAACTGAAAAGAAAGATAAATTACGTTTAGCTATTATTGAGGAATTAGTAAAAGAAACCAAAGGAGAAATTCCAGAGATTTTAATAAATGCTGAAACAGACAAGATACTTTATCGTCTGGAAGCTGATATTGCTCAAGCTGGATTTAAGTTTGAAGATTATTTAAAGCAAATCAATAAGACTGAAGATGATTTAAGAAAAGAGTGGCAAGCTGAAGGGGAAAAAAGAGCAAAACTACAAATGATTATTCATTTAATTGCTAAAGAAGAAAATCTTAAGCCCACAGATGAAGAAATTGAAAAAGATGTAGAAAATGTATTAAAAATGTATAAAGAAGCTGATCCAACTCGAGCTCGTGCTTATGTCGAACAAATGCTAGAAAATGAGAAAGTCTTTGCATTTCTTGAAAACCAAAAACAATAAACCAAGAAACAAATACAACAAATCTGTTATAATGTTAATGTATCAATCTAATTTTTATTTAAATATATGTTAATCCCAACAGTTATAGAAAAATCACAATTTGGCGAAAGAGCATATGATATATACTCTCGCCTGTTAAATGAGCGAATTATCTTTTTAGGCGGTCCAATTGATGACAATGTGGCTAATTTAATTATTGCGCAACTTCTTTTCTTGGATCACCAAGATTCTAAGAAAGATATTCATCTTTACATCAACTCCCCTGGCGGCTCAGTTAATGCTGGAATGGCTATTATCGATACAATGAATTTTGTAAAAGCCAATGTTTCCACTATCTGTGTTGGAATTGCAGCTTCGATGGGAGCTCTTATCCTTTCAGCTGGGCAAAAGGGTAAAAGATTTTCTTTACCAAATTCTGAAGTTATGATTCATCAAGTTATGGGTGGAGCTGAAGGTCAAGCCAGTGATATTGCCATCAACGCTAAGCACATTCTCCGAACAAAAGACACCTTAAACAAAATGTTGGCCCAAAATACAGGACGAAAGTTTGCCGAAGTAGAAAAAGACTCTGATCGTGACTACTGGATGACATCAGACGAAGCTAAAAAATATGGCATCATTGATGAAATTATCTCAAAACCTAAAACCTTAAAATAAAATATCTTCCAACAAAAAATCCCTTTATAAAAAGGGATTTTTTGTTTTAGAAGAATCTATCCTAGACAAAACCTGATTTTTAGAGTATTATGGGGACATCGAATTTTAACAGTTAGTAAATGTCCGCTTCAGAAATGCCGTATCGGGTAAGAAATGTCCTTAAACTACTTTAATTTTATGTATCATTCGAATTTAATTCTCTTAAATACAGAAAATAAATACTAAAGAAAAGGCAAGGAGCCCGTATTTTTGAAGTGACATAGTAAATTTATGTCATTAACAACAATAGTTATATCAGTCGCAACCCTACTTGTAGGCGCTGGAGTTGGGTATTATTTGCGATTAGTTATTTCGCTTGGTAAAAAAGGCTCGATGGAGCTTGAAATCAAGCAGATAATGTTAGCCGCCAAAGAAGATGCTCAGAAAATTATAGAGGAAGCCAAAACTAAGGCTGAAGAGAAAAATCTAGAGCTTCAAAAAGAGACAAAAATTAAGGAAGAAGAATGGAAGCAAACAGAAAATCGTTTGATAAAAAAAGAAGAACTTCTTGACCATCGACAACTAGAAATCGACAAGGAAGTTGAGGGAATAAAAACAAAAGTAGAAGAAATTAAAAAAATAAAAGAACGAGTTGATGGAATGGAGGCTTTAAAAGAAAAGGAGCTTGAAAAAGTAGCAAGTCTTTCTATTGATGAAGCCAAAGAAATTCTCTTTAAAAATATTGAAGAAAAATATGAGGAAGACTTTCTTGTTCGTATGCAAAAAATGGAAGTATCTAATGCTGAAAAATTAGATAGAAGAGCAAAAGATATCTTAGCTGCAAGTATTAATCGCCTAGCATCTTCAACCGCCTCTGAAATGATGACCACAATGGTCAACATCCCAAATGATGATATAAAGGGTAAGGTTATTGGTAAAGAAGGTCGGAATATTCGTGCTTTTGAAAGAGCTAGTGGGGTTGAGCTTATTATTGATGACACTCCAGGAGCAATAATTATTTCATCTTTTGATCCTGTTCGTCGACAAGTTGCTCGTCTCGCCCTGGAGAACTTAATCCTAGACGGAAGAATTCAGCCAGCAAAAATAGAAGAAGTTGTTGCTAAAGCCCAAGAAGATATAAATAAAATAATTAAGGATAAAGGAGAACAAGCAGTTTACGAATGTGGAATATTTAATTTAGACCCTAGAATAACTGCTATTTTAGGAAGGTTGTATTTTAGAACTTCTTATGGTCAAAACGTCCTTCAACACTCAATCGAAATGGCTCATATCTCTGGAATGCTAGCTGAAGAGCTTGGGGCAGATGTCCAAATTGCTAAAGCTGGGGCTCTTGTTCATGACATTGGTAAAGCTCTTGATCACGAAGTTCAAGGAACACATATCGATATTGGTATTAGGATTCTACAAAAATTTAAGGCTGACCCAAGGATTATCACCGCAATGAAAAGTCATCACGATGATACACCTCATGAATCAATAGAAGGAGTGATCGTCCAAACAGCAGATATTATTTCCGGTGGTCGCCCTGGAGCAAGACGTGACAGTGTTGAAAATTATATTAAACGTCTCCAGGAATTAGAAGAACTAGCAAAAAGTTTTGATGGAGTTGAAAAATCATACGCACTCTCAGCTGGCCGAGAAATTAGAATCTTTGTTACCCCTGAAAAAATGGGTGATGTTGAATCAAAAGAAATGGCAAGAGATATTGCTAAAAAAATAGAACAAGAATTAACTTACCCTGGAGAAATTAAGGTTACAGTTATTAGAGAAAATAGAATTATTGAGTACGCTAGATAAATAATTACACAATTATTTAAAAAATAAAAAATAAAAATGACCTAATTTCTACTCAAAAAGATTTTAGGTCATTTTTATACAACATAAAACATAATAATGTCAATCTTGAAAAAGACTTGTTCTTAAAATGGCCTTAGTATATAATGTTATTATTCCTAATTTATTGGGATCGTTTGCAAACGGTCGAATATTATTCAGATAGTGTTCTCTTTTTTTATTAAATTAAGAAAATGAGAAGATAAATTCGATGAATAAACAAGCATTAGTAGAGCTAGTTCACGAAAAAATTGGCGGTACAAAAGTACAAGCCGAAGAAGTTGTGAACGGAATGTTTGATGCTATCGTTAATACTTTGAAAAAAGGAGACGAGGTATCAATTGCTGGACTTGGAATTTTTTCAGTTAAGGATCGTGCAGCCCGAATGGCTCGTAATCCAAAGACTGGTGAACAAGTTCAAGTTCCTGCAACTAAAGTTCCAAAATTTAGAGCAGCAAAGGCTCTAAAAGACGCTGTGAAATAATCCTATTTATTTGGGATTTAAAAAACCACTCTATTCTATCTATGAGTGGTTTTTTATTTTTAATTAAAGTTTTACTTTATTCTTATTCCAAAAGAGTTAAAAGCATCATTGAAAATACTCCAACTGCTCCAATCAAAATTTGTAAAATCGTGTGCTTAAGATTTTTGTCTTTATGTAACTCTGGAATTAAATCAGCAATCGAAATATAGATAAATCCTCCAGCCGCAATTGGTAAAATTAAACCAACGAATGAATCAATAATACTTCCAAAAATAAAGACAAATAGGACACCCACAACCGCCATTAAAGCTGAAATAAAGTTATATAAGAGAGCTTTCTTCCTTGAATAACCAGAATGAAGTAAAACTGCAAAATCACCTATTTCTTGTGGTATTTCGTGTAAAATAACCGCTACGGTTGTAGCTATCCCCAAGGGAACACTTAACAGAAAACTAGCTCCAATTATTAGGCCGTCAACAAAATTATGGACACCATCAGAAAGTAAAATTAATTTCCCAACAGGATGAATATGTTTTTTTTCTTTATCCTCTCCATGATGATGCCAGTGAAGAACTTTTTCTAAAATGAAGAAAATTAAAATTCCAATAATAATTAAAATTCCAACCGAACTAGAATTATCAAAGCTCTCAAAAGATTCTGGGATGATGTGAATAAAAGCACCCCCTAATAAAGCCCCAACAGCTAAACTGATAAAAATACTTGTATATTTTTTTAGTTTATCTTCTTTGAGAGACAAAAATAAAATACCCACGAAAGAAACTAAACTAACAATAAAAACACTTCCTAAGGCGTAAAGAGCGTTCATAATTATTTAAGAGAACACTTTCGACAAAAACCAAAAAGTTCTATCGAGTGCTCATTTATTTTTTTAAAATTTGAAGATTTTTCGACAATTTCTTCTAAATATTTTTCAATTTTATTATCTTGAAATGGTTCTACTAAATTACAACCCAAACAAACAAAATGGTGGTGGTGATGGTTGTTTAATTCAAAATAAATAGCTTCTTTTTTCATATTAACCCTCCTAATAATCTTGTTTTTTTCAAAAGATGCAAGAATACGATAAACTGTTGCTTCGTTTATTTGACTAGAAATCTTCTGATAAACAGAATCAGCTGTAACGGGTTTCTTTTCTTTATTTAAAATATCTAAAACAGCTAATCTGGTTTTAGTTATTTTATAATTTGAATTTTTCAAAATTTCCTCTAAATTTTTAATCTTTGACAAACTCATCTTTTGAATTTATCATAAATGCAAATGAATTGCAAATAGATTTTCACAAAAAACATTGTTTTTATCAAAAAATATGCTAGTATTATTAAGTCTAGTTGTTAATCGGGGTGTGGTGTAACGGCTAACATGCCTCTTTTGGGAAGAGGTGACTCCGGGTTCGAATCCCGGCACCCCGACTAGGGGCGAAAAGTAAATTTATTTACTTTCGTCCGGGATTCGAAAATCTTTTGTTTATTTTTGAGGAACTTGTTCCGATAAAATACAAAAGATGTACTGC
>JAQVGE010000179.1 GCA_028696935.1 Minisyncoccota bacterium
TAAAAAATTAACTCATCTTCTAAAACAGAACTGGCTGAAGGTCTTTTCTGTAACTTTCTTATTATTATTCTTTGGTTCATACGCAAACATCTTTGCTATTGCTTCACCTTATACTCCAGGAGAAACATTAGACCCTACTTGTTTACCAGGAGAAGTAAACTGTACAGTTGAATTAGGAGGAGGTTCTGTCTGGCAAGAATCAGGTAGTGATATCTATTTTGATACAGGTAAGGTTGGAATTGGGACAGATACTCCGACATCAGTATTAGACATTCTTTTGACCCCAACTACAGTATTTCAACAGGAATTTTATGAAGATGATGGAATGGGTGATAGTTTAAACGATGCGACCCTTTCGGGAACTTTCTCAGGTTCTATTCCAGGGGGGTTAGCTGTTTTTATAGATTCAGAAGGAACTCCGGATACTTTTGGTTATATGGATATGAATGGCGAATGTATTCCTAGCTTTGGAATTCCTATTACAGGTGAGGTTCAAGAATTATGTTTAGGTATATCTGTTATCTTTGAAAATACATCAGGCCATACAATAGATGATAGTTGGGTTTATTTACTTAATCAAGGAGTAGAGAACCCTATCTCTATTAATGATATAGAAAATAATTCATATTTAAATTTTAATACATTTAATAATAATCTCTTTATGGGGTATAAAGCAGGGCCAGGGGCAGGATCTGGAGTAGCAGTATCAGGTTCAGTTTTTTTAAACAGTCTTGCTGGTCATAATGCAGATAACGCCTTTGCTTCTTATTTTATAGGTTATGCTGCCGGTCAAGAAGCAACGGATGCTTCAAAATCAGTTTTTATAGGTCAAGAATCTGGAGGTTTTGCGACAAATGCATGGGATTCTAATTTCTTAGGATATAGATCTGGTTATATGGCTAGTGGGGCTTATGCTTCAAATTTTTTAGGTTATTATGCTGGACATGAAGCAATTTCGGCTGATTCATCAAATTTTTTAGGAACCCAGTCTGGACAACAAGCAACAAATGCAAGACATTCAAATTTTTTCGGTAATTTTTCTGGAAGACAAGCAGTGAATGCTACATACTCAAATTTTTTCGGACGAGAATCAGGTCATCAAGCAACAAATGCTGCATACTCAAACTTCTTTGGAATTTATAGTGGGGCTTATGCAACAAGTGCTAATCGTTCAAACTTTTTTGGCCCAGAATCTGGTTACCAAGCTACTGAAGCTTCTCACTCAAACTTTTTTGGATATCAATCTGGATATCAATCTTCTAATGCTTCAAACTCTATCTTTATTGGTCAGAGATCTGGCTATCAAGATGTCGTTAATAACACTGGTAACACCAACGACTTCTCAATTCTCATTGGTAAATCAACTTCAACCGGAGGATTTTCAAACAGTATCGCTCTTGGTGGAAGTGCCACCAACACCGCCACTAACCAATTCATGATTGGTTCAGCAACCAGACCAATCAATACAACCATCTGGGTAGGAGCAACTGGAACAACCACCCTAGATACTTCAACTGGACTTATTTCTACTTCAGACGAAAGATTAAAGACAAACATCGAAGATTTACCAAGCGATACTCTCGATAAATTATTAAACATTAAAACAGTTACCTTCAATTGGTTAAATGGAAATAACGATCAAACAAACATTGGTTTTATTGCCCAAGATTTGGAACAATACTTCCCAGAACTAGTCTATACTGGTAATGACGAGAATAACTACAAAGGAGTAAACTATGCCAATATGACTCCTGTTTTGGTGGAGGCGATTAGGGAGCTTGATTTGAAAGTAGAAGGACTATCTTCCCTTGATACAGAAGTTGAATCATCCCTAGGTTCATTAATCAAAAACTTCTTAGCTGATATTGGTAATGGTTTAGAAGTTGTTTTCTTTGGTGAAGTTCGGGCCAAAAGGTTATGTCTTGATGGTTTGTGTATTGAAAGAAGTGATTTAGAAAATATTTTAAATAAAAAAGATACTTCTTATGAGGTTGTTCCTAGTCAGACAGATGATGAAGATGATGAAGAAGATGAAGAAGATGAAGGAGAGGGAAGTGGAGTTGAGGTGGTTGTTGAAGGGGATAGTATAGACGATCAACTAGCAGATGACCTTATAGATGGTGATGAAGATAAAACGGCAAACGAATCCATTGAGAATCAAGAGGTAGACGGAGAAAACGTAAAAACAGATGAAGATAATCCAACAAATAATGACACTACTGACAGGGAAACAGAGGTTGAAGATAAACCAGAAGAAGTAAATAATAATCAAATAGAAGAATAATAAAATATTAATAATTAATCTTATAAAAATAAAAATGAAAACCACTTTCTTAAAATATTTTAAATACTTACTAATCCTAATTTTAATTGGTGGTTTTTTTCAGATTTACGCATCGGTGACTGATGGAACAATTGATCCAAGTAATAAATCAGCTCTTCTTTGCTTGGACGATTCTTGTACTACTACTTCACGAATTAATTTTCTTCCAACAAATGGTACGCCAATACATATAACAGATTCTGTTGTTACTGGTCATGCTTGGTCTGAAACAATGGGTTGGATAAAGTTTAATCCAGGAACCATTGGCGTAACGAACACTGAAGAAGGCATTTTAGGTGAATACGCTTGGGGGGAAAATGCTGGCTGGATTAATTTCGCTCCAACGAATGGCGGAGTTACTATTAACAGCGAAGGTGAGTTTGGTGGCTGGGCTTGGGCTCAGAATTTTGGTTGGATAAAATTTGACTGTTCTGTAACAGATGCTTGTGTTAAAACTGATTGGCGTCCAATAAGCGCAAGACCCTCTACTGGAGGAGGCGGCACCACCTCCGGCTCAACCTCAAACCCAACCACCCCTACCGAACCACAAGAAGAACCAGTCGACGTCTGTCCAAACATTAGCGGAATGCAATCACTTATTCCTCTCGGTCTAGTGATGAGTTCTCTCG
>JAQVGE010000180.1 GCA_028696935.1 Minisyncoccota bacterium
AATAGAGTTTTTTTCGATAATGAGAGCCAAAAAAGCAATTGAGAAAGCTAATCTTGCCCTTCTTGTTATAGATGGAAGTATTGGTATTACTACTCAGGATAAGAAAGTATCTGAGATAATACAAGAGCTAGGAGTTTCTTGTATCGTTGTAGTTAATAAAAAAGATCAAATGAAAAAAGATTTTAAAGATGAACTTTATAAAATAAACTATCTTAGTTATGCTCCTACTATTTATATATCAGCACTTTATGATAGGGATTATAAAAAATTATTTAAACTTATAAAAGAAGTTATATCTGAGAGAAATAAAAAAATATCTACTGGCGAACTTAATAGATTTTTTCAGGATTTAATTAATTATAAAACACCACCTCTTAGTGGTAATAAGGAAATTAATTTAAAATATATTGTTCAGGCTAATACGTATAATGGTGCAGTTAGATTTATAATTTTTACTAATTATCCAAAAGATGTACATAAATCTTATGAAAGGTTTATAATTAATAGAATTAGAGGGGAATATAGTTTCATAGGTAGTCCTATAGAAATTGTATTTAAGAAAGGATGATTTTTGTTTTAATTTTTTCTTTTTTTCTAAATTCTTCAGTAATTACGCCACCACTTGTAAATAGTTTTGATATTAACACTATAAAAAGTAAGATCGATATTAAAAGTCCTAACTATAATGAGTTAAATTTTATGCTTGCTGTAGCATATATTAAAGAATCAAAATTTGAACAAGCATATAGAGTGATTAAAAATGTTAAACCAATATCTGGAATTGAAGATTATGTAGAGTTTTATAAAGCAAAAGCAACTTATGAATACTTTCATGAAGTCTCTTCTCTTTTAGAACCAATTAATACTTTTTATAAACTTTCTTTTGATTCTAGTAAAAATTTAGTAGAAAAAGTAAAAATTGAACTTTCAAAAGCTGAATTTAAACTTGCAAAAGCATATGCTTTAAATAAAAAATATGATAATTCTATTGTATACTTAATTAGAGCACAACAACGAGGTTTTTCTGATTTCGAACAAGAATTCCATCTTTATAGATTATTTATTCCTTATAACCGATCTGTAGCTGTACAATCACTAATTGCTTTGTATAATAAAAATAAGGAAAAATTTGATGAACTAATTAAATATTTACCTGATGATATAGCTAAAGAAATAATATTAAAATCTGAAAGAAAGACTAAATTAACTTATTCAAGCTATTACGTAGAAAAAGATGTTGAAAGAAAAGTTTATGAAAATCTCAAATTAAACATTAAATCAAATAATATAGATAAAGTAAAAGAGTTATCAACAGAATATTTTACTGACTATACTAATGGATTTTACTATAAAGAGGCTGAAAACTTAGTTTTGGATTTTCTTATTAGAATCATTACAAGTAAAAAGAAGAATATTAAATATTTTAAATCTTTGTTTGATGTTTTAGATTATGAATTATTAGAAAAACTATGTGTTAATCTTTGGAGAAGTGATTTTTGGAGTGAGTCTAAATATTTGACAAATTTTATATCTGAAAAATTTCTTCATAATCCGAAAGCAAGATATTTACTTGCTTCAATTTATGAAGATAATGGAGAAAGATTAAAAGCTATTGAATTGTATAGTGGCGTTGTAAAAGCCTTTCCTCTTTCTTTAAGGTATTATGATAGAGCTCTTTTTAAAGTAGCATGGCTTAACTATCTAGAAGGTAGGTATGAAGAATCTGTTAAAATTTTTAAAAGATTTCTAGATGAAGCAGGAGATAATATAGACTGGGATATAACAGCTTCTTTATATTTTCTATCAAGATCTTACAGAAAACTTTTAAAAAACGAAGAAGCTTTTAAAACTTTAGAAGAACTTTATTTTAGATATCCTTATTCTTTTTATTCATTGTTTTCAAGGGAAGAACTTGGAATTTCAACAGTCAAAGAACTTGAAAAAGATTTAAGTGATATCCCTAATATGACTACTGATAGTGCTATTACACCTAGGGAATTATTCTTTTTAAATAAAGCAAAGGCTTTAATAAAAGTTGCTCTTATTGATGATGCAGCTAATGAGCTTTCATCTGTAGATATGAAAAACATGTCTTATTATTACCTAGATCTTGTCATTAGTATTTATAAGTATTCTTCTTATCCTAATATGGCGATATCTGAATCATATAATATTTTAAGAGAATACAAGGGGTATATTTCTAAAGAACATTTAAAAAATCATTTCCCTATACTTTATAAAGACTTGATAGAAAAGAATGCAAAAAAACATGGAATAGACCCTTATATAATATATTCACTTATAAAAAGAGAAAGTGGATTTAAAGAAGACGTTTTATCCAATGCAGGAGCATTAGGCCTAATGCAAATCATGCCAGGTACTGCTAAAAAAATTGATAAATCTACTTCATCTGATAAATTAAAAGTTGCAAAAGAAAATATAAGAATAGGTACTGAGTATTTTGCAAAACTTATGGAAGAAAATAGTGGGAATTTAATATACTCTCTTGCTATGTATAATGCAGGAGAAATACCAGTTAGAAATTGGAAGAGGTGGTATAAGAAAAACTCTAATGTGGAATTTATAGAAAGTATTCCTTTTAGAGAAACTAGAGATTATGTAAGAAGTGTTCTTGCAAATTATTATATGTATAATGCAATTTATAGAAAAAAAAGTATTAGTTTTAAAGATATGGAGTGATTTATGATTTATGATGTAATTATAGTAGGAGCTGGACCAGGTGGACTTTCTGCTAGTATTTATTTAAAAAGAGCAGGACGTAATGTTTTAGTACTTGAAGGAGGTGTGGCTGGTGGACAAATGTTTTTAAGCCATATGGTAGAAAACTATCCGGGATTTATAGAAGCAATATCTGGTCAAAAATTATCTTATAATATGGAAGAACAAGCTAAGAGACTTGGTGTTTTATTTAAAAATGTTATGATTG
>JAQVGE010000181.1 GCA_028696935.1 Minisyncoccota bacterium
GGATTTATCATTCATCTACTGCCGCCGCACTTTAACAACTTTTCCAAGAGAATTATCAAAACACCGAAACTCTATTTTATCGATACCGGTCTTTTGTGCTACCTCCTTCGCATCCGCGAGCCTGCTGATTTGACCGATCACGCCATGCGAGGCGCTATCTTTGAAACATATATTGTTTCCGAACTCTTCAAAGCCTTTGTCCATCGGGGAGAAACGTCGCCGCTCTACTTCTGGCGTGACCGGACGGGTCATGAAGTTGATGTCATTATCGATACAGGCAAACAACTTATTCCCATCGAGATAAAATCGGGCACAACGATAAGCGGTTCCTTTTTTGAAGGTCTACGTTATTTTATGGCGCTGGGGCCAAAGATTGCCCGGACCGGTGTGATGATCCACGGGGGAGATGATCTGTATGAACGGGAAAATTTCATAGTCCTCCCCTGGTTTCAAGTAACATCAAAGTAACCTTGAACGTGCGCTGTCACTTCGAACCGCAGCCCCTGTCGTCCCGGCGGAAGCCGGGAACCAGGAAAAAATGTCACTTCGAACAACCATCAACTATCAACAATGAACTGTCTTTTCTAACCTTGAACATTGAACGGTGGTTTTTTATTTTTCACTTTTCACCCTTCACATTTCACGGGCTTTTAAAGGAACTATCAACGATAAACTGGTTTTTTACCTAAAACCTAAAACTTAACACGTAAAACTTTTTTTCTTTAACAGTAGGTCCTTATGACAGCAAAGCGTTCCATGGGTTGGCTTCCCGATTACCCCGATTTTCGGGATTACACCGAAGAAACACAAGAAGTAATGAGACTCGTTGATCCCGATGGTATCGGGAAAAACGCAAATCGAACTATCCCGGGAGCGAAGCGACGTGGGACAAAAATCGCAGCCGATAAGCTCCCCTCTTCCGTCGATCTGCGCCCCTGGTGCTCCCCCGTTGAAGACCAGGGCCTGCTGGGCTCCTGCACCGCCAACGCCGGAGTCGGCATCATCGAATACTACGAACGCAAAGCCTTCGGCCGGCACACCGACGCCTCGCGGCTCTTCCTTTACAAAGTCACCCGCAACCTCATGAAAGCCAAAGGCGACACCGGCGCCTACCTGCGCACCACCATCGGCGCCATGGTCCTCTTCGGCGTCTGCCCGGAAGACTACTGGCCCTATACCGACAGCGAAACCGCTTTTGACAAAGAACCCAACGCCTTCACCTACGCCTTTGCCTCCAACTTTCAGACCATCAAATACTTCCGGCACGATCCGCCGAACACAGAACCGGCGAAACTGCTGACCAAACTCAAAACCTGGCTGGCCAAGGGACATCCCGCCATGTTCGGTTTTACAGTTTACAACTCCATCGAACAGGCGGATAAAACGGGGCGCATCCCCTTCCCGTCCCCCAAAGAAAAGATCGAAGGCGGACACGCCATCGTCGCCGTGGGCTATGACGACAAAATGAAAATCAAAAACACCCACAACAAAACCGAAACCACCGGCGCCCTGCTCATCCGCAACTCCTGGGGCGAAAGCTGGGGTGAACAGGGCTATGGCTGGCTGCCCTACGACTACGTGCGCAAAGGCCTGGCCGAAGACTTCTGGACCATCCTCAAAAAAGAATGGCTCGACACCGCCGCGTTTGCAGAATAAATGTCACTTCGAACGAACGTGAGAAGTCTTAGTGAGCTAAGCTGATAATGAGACCCGAGATTCAGGAACGAAGTGAACTGAAACACGTTGGTCGAATTATACCTTGTGTAAATCGAGTGCAACGATGATTGAAGCGTAAAGCGAACTATCCCCGAAGCGAAGCGGATAGGGATTTAACGCCCGCTAAGAGTGAGTGTCAGCGAAGAGGAATCTTGTTATTTTACGTAAAACGTAACACGTTAATGAGACTCGACAAAAACAAGCGAAGCGCAGTTTGAGTCGCAAGTCGAATTATCCTAGGCACATAGTGCCGTAGGGAAACACTTAAAACTTTTTACTTCTCACCCTTCACGTTCTTAGGCACGCAGTGCCGTGGGGATAAACTTAAAACTATTATTTTTTCTAACCTTGAACTTTATATGTGATTTTGGAGAGCATTCGAAACGAGAAATATTTGCACATTGCACTAACTTTTTAACCAGAAAGGCTAACATTGAATGAACAAAAATATCCTTTGTATCGGCGCGGGCTATGTGGGCGGTCCAACCATGGCCATGATCGCCGACCGTTGTCCGGACTATAAAATAACCGTTGTCGACATAAATCAGGAGCGCATTGCTGCCTGGAATTCTGACCATTTGCCTATTTATGAACCTGGTCTCGATGAAATTGTCAAAAAAAATCGCGATAAGAATCTGTTCTTCAGCACGGACATTAAAAAAGGAATTCGATCATCTGATATCATCTTTGTCAGCGTAAATACACCAACAAAGTCATTTGGAAATGGCGCAGGTATGGCAGCAGATCTTCAATACTGGGAAAAAACAGCTCGCCTGATTCTTGAAAACGCAAAGAATTCAAAAATTGTCATTGAAAAAAGCACACTGCCCGTTCGAACCGCCTTGGCGATGGAACGAATTCTCCATAGCAAGAATAACGGCATCCATTTCGATGTTCTTTCGAACCCTGAATTTCTTGCAGAAGGCTCTGCAATTAAAGATTTAAAAAATCCCGATCGTGTTCTTATCGGAGCAAGAGACACCCTCAGAGGGCACCGTGCACAAAAGATACTTGTAGACATTTACGCTCATTGGGTTCAAAGAGATCGTATTCTAACAACAAATATATGGAGCAGTGAACTTTCAAAACTTGTCGCTAATGCTTTCCTTGCCCAGCGTATATCTTCAATCAACTCTATCTCCGCTTTTTGTGAAAAGACGGATGCAGATATTGTTGAAGTCGCACGCGCCATAGGAATGGACAGGCGCATCAGTAATAAATTTTTAAATGC
>JAQVGE010000012.1 GCA_028696935.1 Minisyncoccota bacterium
TAATGTACATCCAGGATTGGAATGGGTACTGCAGGGAGAAGGAACGGCAACTGTGAAATGGGATGGATCCTGTTGCACAATAATAAATGGTGTCTTTTATAAGAGATATGATGCGAAAAGGGGAAAGATCGTTCCAGATGGTGCAATCCAATGTGAAGAGGCACCAGATCCGGTTACCGGACATCTGCCATGCTGGGTGAAGTGCGACAGAAATGAGCCGGGTGATAAATGGTTCCTTGCAGCTTATGATAATTCTGAACAGTTATCAGATGGCACATATGAAGCTGTTGGACCACATTTTCAAAGAAATCCATATCATCTGAAACAGGATAAGCTCATAAAGCATGGTCAGGATGTTATTAATGTAGAAAGAACATTTGAAGGGATCAGAAATTATCTTGAAAATAACTATATGAAAGGAATTGTATTCTGGAAGGATGGAGAACCAAGATGCAAAATCAAGAGAAAAGACTTTGGATTCGACTGGAATAAAGTAAAATAGAGGTAGCATTATGTTTTATATAACGGGAGATACACATGGCAGTTTTGAAAGAATATATGAGTTCTGTTATCGATTTAAAAAGACCAAAGAAGATGTAATGATTATTCTTGGTGATGCAGGCATTAATTATTACGAAGGTAAAAGAGCAGAAGAACAGAAAAAAATGTTGGATGATTTTCCAATTACGCTTTTCTGTATTCATGGAAATCACGAACAGAGACCTTATGTTATTCCAGGTTATCATGAAGAAACATGGAACGGTGGAGCAGTATATGTTGAGAAAAAGCATCCGTCCATCTTGTTTGCAAAAGATGGAGAGGTATATGATTTTGATGGTAACAAAGCAATAGTTATCGGAGGAGCATATAGCGTCGATAAATTTTATAGACTTTCAAGACATTACGCATGGTTTGATAATTAACAGCCTTCGGATGAAATCAAAAAGTATGTGATGCAAAAGTTAGATGAGATTGGATGGAACGTAGATCTTGTATTAACGCACACAACACCACTAAAATATGAGCCGGTGGAAGTATTCCTTTCAATGATAGACCAGACTACGGTAGATAAATCCACGGAACAATGGCTGGATGAAATTGAAGATAAACTTTCATATAAAAAGTGGTATTGCGGACATTATCATACAAAAAAGAAAATTGATAAGCTGCAGATTATGTTTGAAGATTATGATCAGCTTTAGAAAAGAGTGCTTTTGCAGTAATGTAGAAGCACTTATTCTCGTTCTCGGCATATCGTAAGTTTGTTGCGTACTTCATCATAAAAGTATACGTGATCTGACAGAACTTCATTGGCATCTATTGAAGTAGCATTTACTTCCCGAACCATTTGAGCAAGCAATATAGGATTAGTCTCTGCATCAGAAGGAAGCATGATAATTTCATGGAGGGATGAAGGCAAAATATAGAAGCTACCACCAATCATATCTGCAAATTTTTCCATTGCATTTTCATACAAGATACAACATGCACCTTGAAGTTTATCGGTTGTGGTTGCTACATAAGTAGGTGGGAGTGATTCATCGAGTAATGCCTGTAATTCATCTGGGACAATCTCTTTAGGTAATACAGATTTCATTAGATCCTGCATTGTTCCATAACGTAATCCACGGATTCGTTCAGTATTATCATGTGCATATTCAAAGAGCCCAAAAGCAGATGAGATATTCCAACTTTTCATAAGTGTATTGGTGATATCAATAGTTCCTGATAGATCATTTACCTCAACAGGTATATAGAAAACGATTGCTAGATCCAGATAAGGAATAAAAGGTTTGCTCTCCAAAGTTACTCTATTAGCCTGAAAATTGATCAACTTGTAGCAGATACGATCTTTTACATTTTCAAAGTCTGTATAGACTTCGATAGGAAAATCATCAAAAGGCTTGTTTTCTTCATATAGGTTTATGATGTGGTTGCAAATATTCTCCAGTGAACAACCATGCTTATAATCTTGAAAAAAAGAATCCAGATAAAAGGTAGGGGACATATTGTGTTCCATATCACATATGGTAAGTCCTAAAAGGTGAAGCCCGTTGTTTTTTGTACGAGGTGTAACAACGATATGTGTATATGGAAATGCCTTTTCTAAAGCTCGTTTGATGACTGTTGCAAAGCCCTGTTTTGTTTTGATTTCACCAATTGTGAAAAAGAATTCTTCAGAATCATTTTCGTTTATAAATTCACTCATATTATTGTAAATCCTCTAATCTTTCTTGTGGTGAGAACAGGTCCATTTGTTGTGTACTTGGACCTTCTAAACTATCTGATTCGTCATCAGCCGGATCTTCTAGTGAATTGGATACTGCTTTTTTGGAGTACAATTTATTGAATTTAAGTGCATCTTTCTGAGTTTTCTTG
Organism: Minisyncoccota bacterium; assembly: GCA_028696935.1. The sequence goes on from JAQVGE010000012.1 coordinate 2,380, forward strand.
TTATAGATAATGAGCATTGCTTCTGAATAGCCAAGGGAGCCATTTCGTCTGTCTTTGGCAGTACGACTGATTTCTTTACAAGAGACACGACTAAGCTTTTCCTTAAAATATTCATCTTTTAGCTCATTGCCATAACAATTAACTAGCCTGGCTACGCCATTAAGCATATTGGCAGAAAAAGACTGAGGAATTCCTTCCCATGTACCCACAATAAGGCCGAGAGTTCTTTCGAGAATAGCGAGCCCATATTTTTCATGAATATTTTCAAGTGTAGCAATTGCACAGATTCCTCCGGGCTGGGGACGACTGGTAACAAAGAGACCGAAATCTTCCACTAAAGTTTTAATAAGAATCTGAGAATCATTTCCTGCTTCAATATTTGCCATAAATATTTCATATGCAGCTAATGGCTTCGTATATTTCATCTGATTGGCAAAGATATCTGCTTCCTGTGTGTATTCCAGTTCATCATAGATCATGCACCAGACAGGAGTTTCTCTGGATCCGGAAACTAGGGCAACAATTTCAATCGTATGCTGTCCGTTAAAAACATAATTAATTCCGTCTCGTCGACTGACTTTTACTGGATTAATCTGGTATAAATCAAAATTTTTAGCAGCTTTTTGAACATGCTTTACAGATACGTTTCGTTGATAATCCTGATTTGATACTAGATTTTTTATTGGGATGAGCTCGAATTTAACCTGCGGAACATATTGGGTGTAATCGAGTTCATTGTTTTCCTCATTCATTGAGTTCCTCCTCAATTATATTTTGTAATTTTTCAATATTATTTTTTAGCTGGAACAGCTCGCGATTAAGTTTGGTAAGAATTTCAGTAGAAGCTTCTGAGAATTTTCCTATGTTTTGTAGTCTTGTAATTGAATGACTCCACATGGGAACCGTTAGTGCAAGACTTGAAAATTCAGCATCTGGATCATATTGCGGCATCCGTTTGATTTCCATTTCCAGTCTTTTAGGACCACGTTTCTTTTTGACCGTTTTGTTGAGTATTTCCTGCTGTGCTATTTCATTATGTAACTTTGTATCACGAATATTGTTATGAAGATTCTTCCAAATGGTATTAATAATTAAGGGAGAGAATTCACTTAGTTTGATTAGGTTTGGTAAAGATAATGATGTAGGACGGTTTAATATTTCCATAGCGATAGTGGACGCTTTAGCATAAATAGTGTCAATAGCTCCTGCGTAAAGTGTATAGGAATATATTGTGTCCATGGATATTTTAATGTCCTTAAGAAGAAATTGAGTTCGCCAGCGATATAGTACAAATCGGTGCTTGGAGGTTTTTTCTTCTACAGTGGGTTCTCCATTGAAAAAAGGATAGTTTTCTTTAATCAGTGCATGCTGAGCAATACCAAGTTTTCCTATACAATATTTCTTACGGGGTATTGTAATATTTGGATTTTTAAGCTCTCTTAGACAAATATCTGAAATAGCTTCATTTCTGGAGAAGAAGTCATGTTCGGTATAGCGAAAAGGGATTCCTGTGTCATGGCAGATTTTATAGGTATCAATACCGTCAACTATCATTTTATTCCATGTGACAATAGTAGGTTGAAATCCTTCGTATGTGAGTTCATGCTTTATTTCTTCAAGTTCTCTATCTGTTTTTGGAACAAATAATGGAGATAATTCTTTATCAATTATTAGTGTACATATTTGCTTATTCTCCATTTTAGATGAGTTCTCCTTCCTGGAAAGCATTCATATCATTGATATGGAATACAACTAAATTTTCCTGTCTAATGTAGTGCCCTTTAATGTAATATTTTTGGTGCTCATTTTGAGCAATAAAGGATTTGAATATAGAAGAAATCAGATATTTGCTGTAGAATTCACAACAATGCATATCATTTATGTTTTCCCATTTTATCCGTTCCGAACGATAGTCACTACGCTGGCAGCTTTTGATTGCGATGGTGGCACTTTGTGGATTAATCATGAATTGTACATATTCAGGATCATTCAGCAGATGTAGTGTATTGCGGTGTATCCGAATTAGATTGTACTGTGGATCCAGTACTAGTGTTGGTAGATTCTGCCGTGTTAAGCGCAAGCTGTTCATAGTATCCTGCATTTTCATTAACCTCACTTTCTCCGTTCGAATTTGTTATAGAGCCCGATGATGCTTCTGGAAGGTTGTCTTTTTCAAGACCAAATACAGCATAACCTTTAAAGGTGTTTATCTGGATTTTTGACTTGTGTTCATCAACAGGAAGACCAAATTGTGTCTTCCAGTCTTCTGGATAGGATGGGATTCTGGATGGAGTGGAGGTTCCGTCGTCCTTCACATTTCTCTTATATACTTCTGCATCATCAAGATTGAAGACAAATAGCATATCATCACCAGAACGAATAAGTTTACCCAATAATTTATAACGATTATTATTGCTCCAATTCATTAGCGACATGACTTTTGCATAAAAAACTCTGCACGTAATCTGTTTTGGTGATCTCTTGGAGGTGGCAGAACACCAACGGAATGAATCTTTTTCGTCTTCCTGACATGGTCTGACAGCAAGCTTTTTATTTTCAGGATTAACAAGGATTTGAATATAATCACACTTCGGAAGTTTCTTGATGCAGGCAGTATTAACAGATACCCTATTATTATTGAAAGTAAACGATGGTTCATAGGTGTGAGCAAAGAACTCGCCTCTTACAACTTGAAAACCATCATAACTAAATTCAATATCCTCTATTATTTCAACATCAGATTTCACATTTTCGTTAGTCATTATGAACCTCCTGTTTCATGTCATTAATTATAGTACTGATTCCCTGGGCTATTTCAGAAGGACTGGTCAGTGCCAATGGCACAGGATCATAAGTCGTTGCTGATATTTGAGTATTCCATTCTACTGCTTCATTGAATGGAAGAATTTCTGCAGAGCTGCTTTGTTGGTAATACTTTGAACCAAATGTATTGGTCCATTCTTCCGGATAGGCTACAAGGCTGTTTTTGGTAGATAAAGGTGCAACATTCTCGTCAAAAGCTGGAGAGGATGGTTCTGCATCATCGTCACTGTCTTCTAATACAGTATTGGGAATAAACACTTCCATTTCCTGTAAATTGAATATTAGAATTTCTTCCGCACCTTTCTTTCGCTTGGTTCCGGCAATTTTGTATTTATACTGCAGATTCCAGTCAAAGAGTTCATATAGATTTGGAAGAAAAGCAGATCCGACAATTGGACGAGGCTGTTTTCTTTCATTTTTTATGCTGGCCCATTGAACGGCATTTCTATTTTCTTTTGACGCAGGCCTAATTACAAATAAGAAGGAATCTGGCTGAACCAACATTTCTATATATAAAGAGTCCAATTTTTTTATGCTTTCAGAACTGAAAGTAATTCTGTTTGAACTGAAAGTGATGCAGACCTTATTTGCAGAACTGAAGAATTGGGAACGTACTACTTCAAAATCTGACAAATCGAAGTCACCGTCATTCACTTCAAAATGACTTTCATATTTCTCAAAGTCTTTCGTTATTACGCTGGAAGAAGCATTTATATAATCATCTGCTTTGAAACCTGCCCATCTTGGATTAACGGAAACATATCCTTTTAATGCACCTTCTGGAATCACAAGAAGTTCAGGGAGAAAACCTTTATGCTTGTATCTGGAGTTTCGAATCAAACGCTGAACAGCAATATAGTCATCACGAGAGATAATTGCTTCGTGATGATTCTGCTGTACATATTGATTTCTGTTCTGCTTGTTCTTTTTTGATTTATGGTCCAGATAATTTGGTGTCCATGTTTTTCTTGACAGAACATCACCACAATGTCGTTCATTTTGCAAAACGCCAAGGACGCTGGATGAAGACCAGGTTGTATTTCCTATCTTTGTTTTTCTTTTCAGCTCAGTGAGTATGGTTGCTATTTTTGAAGTACTGTAACCATATAAATACATAAAGAAGATTAATCGAACTGTTTTTGCTTCATCTTCGTTGATTACAAGATTACCATCCTCGTCGTGATCATAACCAAGAAGCACGGGAGTTAGGAAAATACCACGTCCAAAGCGCATCTCAATGGATGCATTCATAATTTCTGATTTGGTGTGACTTTCTTCCTGAGCAAGAGTTGAGATGAAGGAAAGACTCATTTCGCTATTGTCGTTTAATGTGAAGATATTCTCAGTTTCAAAGAAAATACCAATTGGAGGATTCATGGCTTTTAAAGATCTAGCGTAACCAATACAATCCAACACATTTCTGGCGAATCTTGATACACTTTTGGTAATAATCATGTCGATTTTTCCAGCCTTACAATCTTCAATCATTCTTAGAAATGAATCTCTGTGCTGCAGGGAGGTGCCAGAGATACCTTCATCTGCATAGATCTCGACCAGTTTCCAGCCAGGATGTCTGTTTACAAGATCATAATAGTGATTCTTCTGAAGCTCATAAGAGGAAGTCTGATTTGGATCATCAGTTGATACACGTGCATAGACACCGACTCTTTTCTTACGTTGGTCTTCGTAGAAATCTGATTTTGGTAAAGCAGGAATGACTTCTAATAGATCTTCATCAATTCCTTTGTAACGTTGTCGAATACGTGCTTTTTGCTCTGATATACTATTCGCTTTTTCACTTTCAATCATAGATTTGCACCTCCGACTGTTTCTCACTATTTGCTGAGCAAGAGTCATTAAATGGAATAATCAGTTCATCCATTGTTACGTTTAAGACTCTGCTTAGTGCATAAAGGGAATCAATGGAGGGGAGAGTTTCACCACGAAACCATTTGTAAATTGCCTGTGGATTTGCGATATAAAGTGCATGCTGCAGATCAAGTACTTTTAATCCTTTGTCCAACATAGTCTTTTTTATGTTCCGTCCGGTTGATACTGGATCAATTGCAATATACTTCTGTCCCATAGGTCTCCCTTCTTTATTCTTTATGATATGAATAGTATAAAGATAAAAAGGCAAAAAAATAATGTCCTAAAGGCTAAGAATTACTTGGCTTTTAGGACATATCTATGAGTTCTTATTTTCAACGCTCCGAAGAGCAGATTTTATATCGTTCATCAGTTTCAAGATGATTTCTGTTTCTTGTGCACTGCAGTCGGTGAGAAGTTCTAGTGCTTCATCGTTTTGAATGGATTTGACATTTGAGGTATTTGTGCGCAGTAACCAATCAGCAGAAACATCAAGAGCTTCCGTGATCTTCATAAAAATATCAATACCTATTTTCTTTTTCCCATTTTCAATATCACTCATGTGAGATATTGAAATCTGAATTTGATCGGCTAAATCTGACTGGCTTAAGTTTTTTACCTTTCGTGCCTGCCGAATTAGTAAGCCAATTTCTTTTAACTTGTCTTCCATTAGCACACCTCATATTCTGTAGACTATGACTTTTTTAAATATATAGGCTATTGACGAAAAAATGAATAGTCCATAGACTAAGCATTAGCCGCGCGACTAAATTTGATGCAAATATTTTTCAGAGGAGATACGATATGGACATTGATTACGGCGAAGTAGGTATGAGAATTAGAATGATTAGATTGAACAGAGGAATTACGCAGGAGAAGCTTGCAGAATTGGCTGATTTATCTCCGCAGCATATGAACAGAATAGAAAAGGCAAGTAGGAATACCAGTGTTGAAGCCATTTATAGAATAGCAGAGGCTCTTGAGGTAGAACCTGATGCACTTCTCTATGGTGCAGACAATAGTATGAAAATTGATTATGACGAAGAGCTGAGAAAGCTTTTAGACGATTGCAATGACTTTGAAATGCATGTTTTGAAAGAGATATTGGTGAATACAAAGAAAAGTATTCGGAGTAATTTATTGCTCCTTAACGGCAAAAAGTAAACTATCAGGACAATGAATTAGCGGGATACTAATGCTACATTTATATTTAGGAAGTCATGCTGACAGAATGGTTTGCCAGATGAGGCAAACTGTTCTGTTTCAAAAATAAAGATAAAAACCTAAACTAAGTCCATATTTGGGGACATGTTTTTTGGCAAGATTAGAACATGGAAATTGAGAAGGGAGACTAACTATTAGAAGTCAATAGTTTTTCTTTAAAAGTTTTGATTAAAAAAAGGGTTCACGAAATAAACCTTCCTCCATAATATTTTGAAAGGACCTTCGTTTATCATATAGGTTAACTGCCACTACATCAGTTAACGGAGTTTGGAATCGTCAAAAGCAATATTTTGTGTTTCCAAGGTATAAATGACACGAAGCAATTTTTTAACTACGTGATTTAAAGCAACCCGATGTGATTTTCCTTCATTACGTTTTTTATGATAATACTCAGCGAATACCACGTTATACATAATTAAAGGCATAGTACAGTTCATAAGAGTATAGCGCAGTTGGGAAGAACCACGTTTTACCATTTTTCCTTTGAATTCCATTGTTCCCGATTGAAAATATCCAGGTTCTAGACCGGCAAAAGAAAGCATTTGAGCAGGGGAAGAAAATCGACTAATATCGCCATATTCTGAAGCAATGATAGCCGCAGAAATGGGACCAATTCCAGGGATCGTTAAAGATTGAGGATTCAGCTCTGTAACAAGTGAAATAATATCAGTTTCAAGACGTTTCACCTCAGAATCGGCTAGTCGATAAAGATTTAAAATGGTAATCAACTGTGTTTCAAATATTTCGTTGGAATCACCAACAGTACTGGATGCCAGTTCTTTAAGTTTAATAAAATGTTGCATGGAAAATTTGCCACGAGAGATGCATCGAATGGCATCATAAGAGGCAGCGTTCATTCTGCTGATTCTTTCAGGGGTATGATATTTTTCCAAGATAAAAAGAGCCGTTTGAGAAAATCTTTCTTTAAAGAAAGGCTTAAATTCAGGAAAGGTATGATCCAATACATTTGTTAGTTTAACCATGTAAAAACTACGTTGACGAACAATGGAATCTCGTAATCTGGTTAATGACTTTAGAGAATAGGTATGATAAAATCCAGTTGGATAGGGTTTGTAATCAACCGTCATAAGCCAGCGAGCGATAGCGCATGAATCAATAGCATCGTTTTTGGTTTTCCTCAAAGTCTGTGAATGAATGAACTTGCTGATCAAAGCAGGGTTAGATTCCATGAAGCTGTAGTGGGCGTTCTCTAGGAATCGTTTCAGATTAGATGTGTAATGACCGGTTGCTTCAAATCCTATTTTAATATTTTGAGATGAATCAATAGATTCTAGTAGAATGAGAAAAGATTGAAAACCATCGTGCGTATTAGCAAACACGAAATCGTTTACAATAACTTCACCAGAATCATTTAGGATAAAGCAATCATGTTTGTACTTCGAAATATCAATACCAACAAAGTACATGTTGAAACCTCCTTTAAAGTTTATTTTTAGCACTGTTGTTTAGCCACAGGGAGTCCGGCCGTGTAATCTCGAAGAATAAAACGTCTAAAGAACCGAAGGTTCTATGCGTTAACTAACTGATTACCAGTGAAGACGAAAAGCTGTGGTTTGAGTCTCCCTAAAACAGTCATGCTGTACAAGTATAGAAACAAATCCACAGTGCTTTAAGTATTATAACGGAGCAAATGAGCTTCACGCTATAAACAAAAATAAAGAAAGGAAAATAATCCAATCACCTAATAAAAGGATAATTGGATTATACGAGATATTATGAATAAGAATATTTATGTTGTTGGATTAGATATGGATAATAGATCGCCGGAAGATATCGGTAGGGAAGCTGCATTGAAAATCAATGAAATAGTGGAAGGACTTATTACAGAGAGGGATGCAAAGAAAAACGAGACAACGGAAGAAGGAATGCATGATGTCATGCATGAACTATGAACTGAGAAGTTTAAAGGAACTGTTGGAATGGAAGATCAAAAAGGAGTAAGAATTTATGAGCTATGACATCAATTTGATTGATCCGGTTACAAAGGAAATTGCAGAAGTACCAGGTCATTTAATGATAGGTGGAACATATAAGGCAGATTACAATCCGGAGACTGGCACTTTTACACCGGCATTAAATACTGATGCACATTTGAATATTACTTACAATTATGGAGCATATTACCGTGAAGTGGAAAAAGATGGAATTCGGAGTATATATGGTAAGTCTGGTTTTGATAGTATAGAAACTTTGAAAAAGATGATTACATTTCTGACTGCAAAATACAGAGTGGATGATGAATGGATCTTTACCAAGAGAATGAAAAAGATTTTCTATGATGCCAGCGGAGCAGAAGTGGATTTTGATGATGTAATACTTGGAAAAGCTGAATATACAAGAACAGAGGAAATAGAAATCGAAGTAAATGAAGGAAATACTGATAATTATTGGGAAGTAACTGCAGCAAATGCAATCAAACCACTTTATCAATTGATTGCTCTTGCAAAAATGAGACCGGACTGTGTTTGGGATGGAGATTAAATATTTGAGAATAAATAAGATTCGATTGACAAAAAATATGTGAGAGATTATTATAATAGTAGGTGGGATATCCCACCAAACATATGGAGGTGAATCGAATGGAAGCATTAAAAGATTATACAGTTCATATCGATAGTAAAAAAAGAGTGACCCTTAGAGGTGCTGCATATCAGTACTATAATGTAAAAGAATATAACAATGGATGCATTATGCTTGAACCGAGAGAATTATCTGTTCCAGATAGCATTTCAGCAAGAACACTGGCAGATATGGATAAAGCAATTGAGAACTTCAAAGGCGGAAAAGTATCATCTGCAATAGACCTATCTGATTTTTAGGAGTGGCTGAATGAATTTCAACATAAGAATGGGAATTCCTGAGATGGAAGCTCTGTGGAATGAGTTACAACAGAAGCATCGAGATGGAACTGCCAATAAAACAGAAGAACAGCTTTATAAAAAGTGGGGAAATGCGCTGAAAAAGCTATCTGATGATCCATTTTATCCTAGCTTAAAAACGCATGAGATAGAACCACTATCCAAGAGATATGGCATGAAGGTATGGCAGTCTTATTTGGAGAATAAAAAAAGTGATGCTATGAGAATGTACTGGGTCTACGGACCAAATCAAAAAGACATAACAATTATCGGATTGGAACCTCATCCTGAAGATAAAAAGAATGGGGCATATGACCGTGTGACGCTATCGGATATGGAATAATTACTGTCCTCTGATAATAGTAATAGCGAACTAAGAAAAGATAATGCAAAGGCCGGTGTAAATCCGGCTTTTGTCATATCTATAAATTAAACTAACGGGATACAGATTAACTATTTGTCCTGCGTTATACTTGATTTAACGGAGGGATTGGGATGGAAAAAAATAACGATGAAAAAATTGCTGTAAAACTTGCAGTTACTTCTATCACGACAAGGAAATGTTAGAGGATGATTATGTCTGTGTGAATCACAAGAGCAATCATGCAGCTGATTATGTATTTGAAAATGATGGCCGTGAATACTGGGAAACAAATAAAAAGTGAAAATTGAAAAGATTAGTTCAGGTGGTGATAATATTGAAGAAAACAAAAGTAGTGGATGTATTTAATAGAACTTCCAGAAAAATTAAGTGTATAGTCAATGAAATGGATTATCTTGGAGATGCTTCAATATGGAAAGAAGAAAAACTGGTAGTAGGAGAATTATATACACTGATCGAGGCATCGAAGGAAGCTTATGGAAGCGTAGTATATATTAAAGAAGTTCCATCCACCATGGGAATTCAGGCAAGCTTGTTTGAAGAATTGGAAGAATATTATGAAGATATTCTAAAAGAAAAAGCAGAAAACTGGTTGGAACAGAAATTAGGCGAAGCCGAGCAGGATGTTGCTGATGGAAAAGTCTATCCGGCAGAGGAAGTGTTTGCAAGATTAAGAGAACTTATAGATGGGATGGATATAAACCAGAGGGAAGAAAGAAATCGAAAACGTATAGCTCCATTTCTTGAAGAACTTGGTCTTTTGTGGGAAAAATATCCCGATCTTCGCTTTGGACAGATTGTTGCTTATATTGAAAATGATGATACGAAAAGATTTTATATGGAAGATGAAGAATTACTAGAACGAATCCATAGTTTTATGAAGAGGAAAATCTATGTTTGATAGAAAACAAAATAATATTGACGTTTTTATGGATACAGAAAAGATATGCAAAACCAATCAGAAGTTGATTGATGCAATAAACAAATCAAATAGTGAGCAGG
>JAQVGE010000013.1 GCA_028696935.1 Minisyncoccota bacterium
ACAATAATGAGAATATTGAAATAAAAGCCAAGGCTAATGAAAAAGGGCATTTATTCAAATCGATTAATCCTAAAGATGTTGTTCTCGCTATTAAAAAAAATACAGGGATAGATATAGAAGAAGATTCTATTTTTATGAATAATATTAAAGAAGTTGGTTTATACACTATAGAAATTAAAAAAGAAAATAAAAGAGGGGAGTTTAAAATAAAAATTGAAAAAGAATAATATAATAAATAATAAGAAAACCCAGATTATTATAATCTGGGTTTTCTTATTATTTATTTTTTAGTGAATATTTACCGTTTTTTTAACAGAAGTAGATCTGTTGAAGTTCACCTTTCTTTTCTTTCCGAACTTAACAACCCCTTCCTTTAAAGCAAAAAGAGTATGGTCTTTGCCAAGCCCAACATTTATTCCTGGAAGAATTTTTGTTCCACGTTGACGTACGATGATCGAACCAGCTTTTGCTTTTTGTCCATCGTAAAGTTTAGTACCTAGATACTTTGGTTTTGAGTCTGTTAAGTTTTTGGCGGAACCGCCAGCTTTCCTATGTGCCATATAAAATTAAAAAACTAGTTTTTCTTTTAAAATCCCTAGTAAGATGTCTTAAAATGATTTATAATTAACTTGTATGAGTATAAATGATTTTAGCAATAAAATCAAGGTTAAATTAAGTATTGACAGATTTACAATAATATGTCTTATTGTTATGGTTTTGGTGGGGATTTCTTCTTTTGGGTTAGGCCGTTTGTCTACGCAAAATAAGAATCAAAATGAGGATGTTTCTATTGTCTTTAGTGATGGTGTTTCTTTTGGGGGAGATATTAAATCAGAAGAGAAAAAGTATGTAGCTTCCAGAAACGGTAAATTATATTATCCATTAGACTGTAGTGGGGCAAAGAGAATAGCAGATAAAAATGCAATTTGGTTTGCCAATAGGGTGGAGGCAGAGAGATCAGGTTATCAATTTTCTACTTCTTGTAAATAATTAATTAAATTAATAGATGAAAATTATACATCAAGTTTTAATAATAATATTTACTGTTGCAGCTTTAGCTTTGATTAGATCAGACCTCTCTGATGTTTACAAGAAAGGAGTTTCTTATTTAAATGAAAAAATACCAACAATTTTTGATAGGGATGATAATAAGGAAACAAATGAGGATATTGTTTCTAATCAGAATGATAATCTAGAAAAAGAAGATATTTTAAAAGAAGATGAAAAAACCCCAGGAGTTTTAAAAGTTTCAGATGATTTTTTTATCCCAGAGGACAAAGGATCAAAACTTTCATCTTCAGGGATTATTAATATAATAAATAAAGAGCGAACCTCAAGAGGACTAGAACCACTAAGACAAAATTCCAAATTAGTTTTTTCTGCAGAAAAAAAACTTCAAGATATGTTTGTTAAGCAATATTTTGAACATATTTCTCCTGAAGGTATAGGAATAGGGGATTTAGCTTCCCAAATTTCTTATGAATATATCACTATTGGGGAAAATCTAGCCCTAGGTAGTTTTAGTGAGAATAAATCTTTGGTTGAAGCTTGGATGGCAAGTGAGGGTCACAGACAAAACATCTTGAATAAGAACTATAATGAAACTGGGGTAGCTGTTAGGAGTGGGGTTTTTGAAGGTAAGACAGTTTGGATCGCTGTTCAGCATTTTGGTTTATCAAGGGATACTTGTCCTAGTGTGGACGATGTCTTAAGAGGAATAATTAGTTTAAATGAAGAAAAGCTCAAAACTCTTGAAGAGGAGATTAACCTAAGAAAGGAAAAAATTGATAGTATGGCTTTATATGAATATTTAACTACTGGAGAACAAATTGATAAATATAATTCAATTATCTTAACTTATAATGATTTAGTTGCAGAGCTTAAAAAACAAATAAGTGACTACAATGAACAAGTTAGAGAATTTAACGAATGCATTAGTGAAAAAACTAAGCGTGAGTAAAAATAAATAATAAAGATGATATTAATCTATAAAATGATGACTTATATTAGGAGAAAAGGAGAGAGACCTTTTAGATTATAAGAGTGTCGCACAATATATCTTTTGCGACACTAATATTTAAAAAACGAGGCCAGCTTACAACAACTGGCCTCGTGATGTCTTTTTAAACACACTTTTAAGCAAATACTCTCTGCTTTTTTTCCCATCTGGGTTTGCCTTTTCTTTTTGTTGGGCAACACTCCGTTTTTTCTAATTGATAACTTGAAAGATTCTTTTCGGAATCTGTCGAACTAGGTTTTTTGACGCCATTTCCATTGCTAACAGGAATTTTTCCGTGTGTCATTTTAAAAAATTTAAGTTACAAAATAAGAAATATCTCTTAGATTATAATCTCATAAAAAAGATAAGTCAATCATGTTATCTAAATTTAGACAAAAGTTAAAGCCACACCTTTTTTATTAGCTCTACCTGTTCTACCAATACGGTGAATATAAGTATCGTAAGTTTGTGGAATTTCGTAATTTATAACATGACTAACTTCGGGTATATCAAGTCCACGAGCAGCGACATCTGTGGCTACTAATATGTTTAATTCATTTTGTCTGAATTTCAAAAGTGTGCGTTGACGGTCATTGTGACGCTTATCTCCATGAATACTTCCCGCCTTAAAACCTCTTTTAATTAAATCAAGAGATAATTTTTCTACGGCATGTTTTCTTTCTGAAAATATTAAAACTTTTTTGAATTCATCTTTCTTGTTTAATAAATCTTCAAGAGCATCTATTTTTTCTACACCACGAGCAAGTCGTATAATGTCTTGTTCTACATTACGAGAAGTGTCTCTTGTTTTAACCATAATTTTTACAGAATCTTTACCAAAACGTTCTATCAACTTCTCGATAGGCTTAGGTATTGTTGCTGAAAAGAAAAAACTTTGTCTTTCTTGGGATGTTTTTTCTAGGATGAAAGTAATATCATCGATAAAACCCATATCAAGCATTCTATCAGCTTCATCTAAAACTACCGTTTTAATCACTGATAAATCTATTTCTTTTCTTTTTACCAGGTCCAATAGTCTTCCTGGAGTCCCAATAACTAAATTATAGCCACGACGGAGACCTTGGATTTGTTTGAAGATTGGGGCTCCTCCCACACAAACTATTCCAAAAATTTTCATTCCACGAGCAAGATCATTTAATTCTTTTTCTATTTGGATTGCTAGTTCTCTAGTTGGAGCAATAATAATCGCTTTCTCTTTCTTGTCACCAAGAATTTTATTAATTATAGGAATTAAAAAAGCTGCTGTTTTACCAGTTCCAGTATCTGCAATACCCAAAATGTCTCTTCCTGAAATTGCATGAGGAATCGATTTGTCTTGTATTGGGCTCGGATAAATATATCCCTTATTTGCGATTGCAGTCTTTAGTTTGTCGTTGATGTTAAAATCACTGAAAGTATTAGAAGGTAGATAAATCTCTTCTTTTTCTATGATTGTTGCTTTGTTTATAAATCTAGAAAAATCTATTCGCTCGAAAAAAAGACCTTTCTTTTGTTTGTTTTTGAAAGGTCGTTTTCCCCTATTTTTAGTTATTTTATGTATCTTTTTCAATATTCTTTACAATATCACTTTTTTTATATTTTGTCAAACTAAAATTATTTTATAGTTTTTCCATATCATCATCTATAATTTTAATTTCTTGTTCAATCTCGGCATCGATAGTTATAGTGTCTAATTCATTTTCTATCTCCACTACTTCCCCATTTCCATTAGGAATAATAATCTTTTCGGTTTTAGTGTTTCTCTGACTAATTATGATTATTATAATTATGAGAATAATTATAATAATTAAGGAAAATAAATTTTTTTTATTCATGAAAATTTTTATTTATAAATTGATTAATAAACTTATTAATTTTCTTCACTACTAATATCTGAGTTTTCAATATTTTTATCCCCTTCTTTGTCATCTTGTATATTTACTATTTCTACTAATTTTTGAGCAGATATTTTTGTGTAAGAGTGAGCTTCTTTTACTTTATTTTGAAGATTTTTTAAATCATTTTGAAGAGTATCTCTAATATTTTTTATTTCTTCTCTAAGATTTGATTCATCTGTAATTTCTATGTTATAAATTTTTCCAGCCTGAATCTCGGTTGAATTTTTTGCTTCAATTATTTTCATCTTTGCTTCATTAACAGAATCTTCTAATAGAGAAATATCAAGACCTTGCTCGCTTAGAGTATTCATCCTATTTTCTATTCTTCCAAGAATTTCTTCTATTGTGTTTATTAGGTTACTTAAACGATTTGTAGCTCTTTCATTTATTTTACTAATATTATCATTTATATTTAAAATAGCACTTTGTTTATTTTCATCTTTGATTGTTTGTAACTTTAGTTTTAGGTCTTCCCTATTCTTAATTAAGGTTTCCCTGTTTTCCTCTCTTTTTATTTCTAGTTTTTGTTGAAACTCTTGACGTGCACTCTTGATTTCATTTTTCATTTCTTCGCGTTCTTCTAGTCTGTTTTGCTTCATGCTCTCTTTTAACTCATTCTGTTTTGCTTTAAATAAATTATCAACCCCAAATTTATTTAATTTTGAAGATTCTTCCGCGTAAACCATTCCACTTGAAACTACCAATATAAATACTAAAGATAATAAAAATATTTTTTTCTTCATATAATATTATTGCTTGATTACATTATTAATAACTTGATTATTTTTTAGAGCAGAAACGATGTTTTTAGCTGCGACTAAGGACATCATATTTCGACAGTTTGATCTAGAAGAAGCAATATGAGGGGTTAATATAACATTATCAAGCTTAGTTAAGCCTTTTGTAAGCTTGGGTTCAAATTCAAATACGTCTAAAGCTGCTCCTTTGATAGTTTTATTTTTTAAGGCCTTAACAAGTGTTTTTTCATCTATAACACCACCTCTTGATGTATTTATTAAGAAAGAATCTTTCTTCATCAAGGATAAGGTTTCAGTATTTATGAGGTGTTTTGTACTTTCTAAGAGAGGAACATGCAAAGAAACAATGTCAGCTTCTGCTAAAACTTCTTGAGTTTCTTTTTTTGTTGCCCCCACTTCTTTTTCTAACTCATTATTAGTCTTTATATCACTATAAATAATTTTACAACCAAATCCATAGTTTAGCATTTTAGCTACTTCTGTCCCAATTTCTCCACACCCTATAAGCCCAATTATCTTATCTTTCAAATCTGTACCAATAAATAATTCTGGATCCCATCCTTTAAATTTACCTCGACGTACAAATTCATCAGCTTCAACAAGTCTAGTTGTAAGAGCCATCATTAAGGCTACAGTGTGTTCGGCAACAGCGGTGGCGGAAGTTCCAGGGGTGTTAGAGACTAAAATATTCCTTTTTTTAGCTTCCCCTAAATCTATGTTGTTATAGCCAACTGAAAAATTGGCAAAAACTTTGGCTGTTGGACAAGCCTCGAAAACTTCTGCATCCACAATGTCAGTTAAAAAAGTGATTATTCCATCGTATGGCTTACTTTTTATTTTTTTAATAAAATCTTTTTTACTTAAAGGTGTTGTCTTTTCCCCCATATCGTAATCGATACTATTTTCCTTTAGTAGTTTAAGCCCACTTTCCGGTATTCTTCTTGTGATATAAATTTTTTTATTCATCTTTATTTACCTATTTTAATAATTTCTTGATGTTTTTCTGCAACCAGAGCAATTCTCTCCATTATAGAGATAGCTTTAACTGGATATTTACCTACGGCTGATTCAGCTGAAAGCATGACAGCATTAGCTCCGTCTAAAATAGCGTAGGCTACATCTGTAACTTCGGCTCTTGTTGGATTTTCGTTTTCAATCATTGTTTCAAGCATTTGAGTAGCAACAATTACCATTTTACCGGCTTTTCTTGAAGCTTCTATTATCTCATGTTGAATAAAAGGAATTTCTTCTATTGGGAATTCATTTCCTAAATCACCTCGAGCAACCATTACGCCATCTGCTTCTCTTAATATTTCATTTATGTTTTCAAAAGCCTCTCTTCTTTCAATTTTGGCAATAACTTTTTGTTGACCGCCAAAATCTTTAATTAATTGTTTTAACTCAACGATATCTTCTGCTTTACCTACGAAAGATAGAGCAATATATTCAATTCCATTTTCTACCCCAAATTTTAAGTCTTTCTTATCTTTTTCGGTAATTATTTTTTCATCTCCACCAAAATGATGTTCTTTACCAACTTGAACTCGAGGACCTGATAAATCTTGAAGAATAGGGACTAAAACATTGTTTTCTTTTGCAACCTCTCGTATAGTCTTAATGTATTCTAAATATTTTTCATGTTCACCCCAAGAAAAGTTAAAACGAACCATATTCATATGGTGTTTAACCATTTGATCAATTACTTCTTTTTTCTCACAAGCTGGGCCCATTGTAGCCACGATAATAGTTTCTGATTCTTTTTTATCCATATTTTTATTTTGTTATATTAATAAGTCTTTCATATTTTATATCTCTTTCTTTGGGTCCCAGAGCCCCAGATTTGAGCCCAAAACAATGGAAAGCATAAGTTAGGTCACTTATAAAGGTATCCATTGTTTCTCCGCTCCTGTGACTCACTATACAATCTATCTTATTTTTGTGAGCAAGTTCTATTGTTTCAATAGTTTCAGTTAAGGTTCCAATTTGATTTGGTTTTATAATGATTGCTTTAATACTCTTTTCATTGATTGCTTTTTGGAGTCTTTCTTTATTTGTAACAGTTAAATCATCCCCTACTAATTTAACTTGAGGAATAGATTCTTGAAGTAGAGCAAAACCTTCGAAATCTTCTTCATCAAGAGGGTCTTCTATTGAGATGATTTTGTATTCTCTTGATAATTCTTTGTATAATTCTATCATCTCGTTTGTTGTCCAATCTTTATTCATAAAAGAATAAATTTTTCTATCATGATTATAGAAAGAACTAGCTGCTACATCTAAGGCAAACATAATTTGTTCTTCAAAACCGGCTTCCTTAGCTGCTCTCTTTAATAAAGAGAGAGGTTTTTTTACATCTACTACAGGAAGAGCCAAACCTCCTTCATCTCCTTTTGAAATATTTTCACTGAATTCTTCTTTAATAATTTCATCTAATTTATTTTCGATTTCTCGACAAATATGGACAGATCTTTCAATGCTATCTACTTGTGGGACGATGTGATATTCCTGGAAGGCTAACTCTGTCTTTGTGTGCTTACCCCCGTTTATAAGATTGAAATACAGAAGAGGTTTTTCTTGGGAAGTATTTGTTTTTTTAAAACTTCTTAAATATTCAAATGTTTCAATATTTTCTACGAGAGCACCAACTTTAGCACAAGCAACACTAACGCCAATCATGCTATTGCCACCTAATTTTGTTTTTTGAGGGGTTTTGTCTAAATCAATCATAATTTGATCTATTTCTGATTGATTTTTTATTTCTATTCCAATTAATTCTGGTTTGATAATATTTTCTATTAAATCAATTGCTTTTTTTACTCCACTTTTTCCATCTTCACCATCTCTCATTTCGCAAGCTTCATATTTACCAGTACTAGCCCCAGAAGGAACTTCGAATATACCAACTAAATCACCAACAAAAACTGACACCTTTAAGGTTGGATTATTACGAGAATCTAAAATTTGTTCAGCTTTTATATCTGTTATTTTTGTATTCATGTTGATTATTATAACCTAAAAATAACTTTTAATCCAAGTGGTTTTTTAATATCTATTTTAATGAGATATTATCTGCTATAATAATTTTTATGGATGATCTTGAATTAGAGAATGAAAAAGAAGAACCGACTTGTCCTAGTTGTGGGTTAAGAGTTTACAACGAAATTTGCCCGAATTGTAATATTTCGGTTGTTAATAAAAAGGATAAAGAAGAAGATGATGACGAGGATTATGATTGGAGAGAGCGACGCTAGCTCGATGTTCTTTTATTTAATTATTTCAAAAGAATTTATCTTTACCTCTTTAGTAATATTGTTGTACGAATAAGAAATATTGGCCTTGTTTTGAATGTGTCCATCTTCGTAGATTATTTCACCTCTTTTGGTTGAAGTGTTAATCATCATTGAAACAATATACCAGTTTTCTCCTAGAATTTCATTATTAGTTGCAATTTTGTTTATGTTTTCTCTTAGGTATTTTTCAACTGATAATTTTTCATCAAGAATGTCACAATCTATTTGAGGCATATTTTCTATAAAGTATAAATTTGAAGAGTCTTTGTATATGTATACTCCATCTCCTCTATCTTTCATTTCTCCAAAACCAACAGTGGCGCTTTCTTCTCTTATTTTAATAGTAAGTTCTTCTTTAATGTTCATTCCTTCTGCGAGTGAGTTCCACCAAACACTTGCAATAGATTCGCCTTCTTTTTGAGTTATTTCCCCCTCAAAAGTACCAATTTTGGAATCTGTTTCGGCTGGTAAATGATAGAATTCACCATTTATTTTACTATTTAAAATGTTACTTTTTAAATAGGCTACATTATAAAAACCATTTTCATTTTTTATTGAACGATAAAAACAAAGAGAAGAAATTGACTCACTTTCTTTCCCTAATTGAGATTCATCTATTTTAATAATTCTTTCTTGTTCTTTAGAATTAAAAAACCAAATTACTCCAATTATTATTAAAATAACAAAAATTAAAATTATTACTGAATTATTTTTTCTTTTTTTCATCCTTTAATATTATAATTTTTTTAAAAAATAGTCTATTTAAAGAAAAGAAAAATCTATTCTTTTTGTTTTTATGTCAGGAAAAATTATCCGAGCTTGATTGTTAGTAACTATCATTTCATTTTTGAAACTTTCTATCATATTTTGGCCAATAATTGCTTGTCTTTTGGATGTAAAGAAATTAAGAAAGAGTCCAGCTATTTTACTAGGTAGAAATGAAATAATTATAATCGGAATTTTTTTCTTGATGAAATCACGATATTTTATTAAAAATTCTTTATAAGATAGAACCTCTGGTCCACCAATTTCCAAAATCAAATTTTCTCTGTTATTTATATTAATTGCAGAAGTGAGATACAAAAGAGTATCTTCTAATCTAATTGGTTGTGTT
This sequence comes from Minisyncoccota bacterium, assembly GCA_028696935.1. Next base: position 9,060 of record JAQVGE010000013.1, read on the forward strand.
TTATTTGTAGATTCTTTAGGTAATAAGATTACAGGAGACTTATGAATAATATCTTTGACTATTTCAAAGGAGGCACTTCCTTTTCCAATAATCATTGAAGCTCTGAACTCTACAACTTGGTTAACATAATTACGTAAAATTTTACCAGTTTTATGTCGACTTAATAAATGAGTAGAAAGACTCTCTTCATCCTTTCCTAAACCACTCATATAAATAACTCTTCTTATTTTTGCCTTAAGTAATGCTTTCCCAATGTTTTCAGCAACCATAGATTCTTTTTGATAAAAACCCTTTTTTTGACAAAGTAAATGGATAAAGTAAAAAGCCACATCTACTCCTTCTAATGCTGGTTCCAATTCTTTTTTATTAAAAGCATCAACCCTTATTAATTCCACTCTTTCTTTGTAGGTATTTTCAACTTTTAAAGTATCGATATCAGGAGCGAGAGCTTTTATTTGATGATTTGTGTTTTTGAGTAAATAAGAGATTAGATTTCTACCCAAAAATCCAGAAGCCCCAATTATTGCAATATTCATAATATAAATTAATTATATAGATAATTTAAAAGAAAGTAAAAACTATTGATTGATTTTGATTTGTATGGTATAATTATAAAAATTTAAAATATACATTATGTGGGAGTTACCATTAATTGATCCTTATAATCGAACAGTCGCTTGGATTTGGGCAATAGGATTGATTCTTTTTTTATTATTTTTATATTTAAGTTCCAGAAAAATTAAAAATAAAAAAAGATGAAAATGATTTCGATTATCCTAGCTTCTGTTTATTAGCCATGGTGGCCAGTAATAATTTTCTTGATCATCCTTATCTCTATTCTTGTTTTTTATGTATGGAGATGTGGTAAAGAAAATTGATCTATTTTAAAAATACTCACTTCGGTGGGTTTTTTTATTTAAGTATATTTCTCTTTCTTCTTTTGAGAAACGTTCAATTGAATAACGAAGCATGGTTCTAGGCATCCTAGGTTCATAAAAATCTAGAAACTCTTTTAATTTAGTCTTAGAAATACGCTTACCGACTTCTCTTAGCATCCAACCACAAGCTTTATGAATGAGATCTTCTTTGTCGTTTAAGAGTATTTTAACTATCTTGAAAGTCCAATCAGGTTGTCCTTTATAAATAAAAGCAAAAGTTGATACTATGGCAATTCGTCGCTCCCATAGATTCTTTGATTTAGCTAGTTTTTCTAGGATTTTTTTAGAGAGAGTTTTATTATGAAAAAGATAATCTCCTAAAATATAATGAGATGATAAATCTACAAGATCCCAATTATTTATATACTTTGTGTTTTTTAAATAAAATTTTACTATTTTTTCTTTATTTTCTATTTTATTAGATCTAATTAGAGATGAATTAATGTTTTTGTATTTGTGAACTAGAATAAGAATAGCGATAAGTCTTATTTCATGATATTTATTTTTTATTAATTTTTCTATTTCTTTGAAATCTAAATCAGAATATTTTTGGGCTAATTTACGAGATTCTGGAACTGTAATACCAAGAAATTTATCCCCTTCCCCATACTCACCTTTTCCTGTCTTGAAAAATCTTACTAAAATCTGAGATTTATTTTTATCTTCTTTTAATTTAACCTCTCTTAATAAATTTTTGGTTTTACTCATATGAATATTTTGGCTAAACGTATTTCCTCAAAAGATAATCTGTGCCCATCTTTTTCTAAAAGTTTTTTAATAGGAGTTAATTTACCAACTTCATCACCTTTAAGTTTTTTATTAATTTTAGAAATAAGTTTTATTTTATCATCTTTTGGTCTTATGTGAGATAAATATATCTTTTTATCTTCTAAAATTATTTGTTCTATATGGCTGATAATTGTCCCTTCTTTTAGTTTTCTGTGTTTGGCTATTTGAGCTATTGATTTTTTATCTTTAAGTAGTTCTTTTGTTATTAAAATAGTTGGGATTTTACTATTATTTATCTTTCTATCTTCCTTATTATTTTTAGTAGCTATTTCTATTGTTCCACCCATTTTTAAAATGAAATCTTTCTCTAATTTATCGTAATCTCTTCTTTTTAATTTTTTAAAAAGGAGTTCATTTTGGAAACTTTCATTTTTTAACTCTTGGTCAAATGAAAGAACCTCAGGGTTAACTATTAAAGATTCTCTCTTAAATCCGACTAATCTAATCCCAGAAAGGGTTCTAACGCGAGAAAGAGCTACATATCCCATACCATAAGAAAAAGTTCGAGAGAGGTCTATTTCAGCATTGTCTAAGGACATCCCTTGACTCTTATGAATAGTTATAGCCCACGCCAATCTAAGTGGTATTTGAGTTATAGAGGCTTTTATTTTATTGTCTTCTTCTATTGCCCATAGAACTGGTGATATTGTTATATTTCTGTCATTAGATAACTTTATTATTGGGTAATTGGAATATTCATCAAAACCAATCACCTGACCTCTTGTTCCATTTACATAACCAGCCTCTAGGTTGTTTTTGATACACATGACTTCTGCCCCGATTTTAAGACGAAGTTCTTCATGAGCTAAGCAACTTTTTTTTAATATTTCGACTAAGATGTCACTACCACTAGAAGTCATCTGGTATCTTTTTTCTAAACTATCTATTTTATCTAATTCTGTATAATTCTCATTATCTACATTTATGTTGTGAGTATATAGTTTTGTTGCTTTAGTGTTATTTTTTAAGCTCGCATCTATTCTCGATTCTAAATATTTAAAATGTTCTTCTTCTAAATTATTATCTCTAATTGTATTTAATATTCTAGTTAGAATTTCATCTTCTTGTCGATGTTGCTCTGTTAAATAACAGACAGCAGGGTTTAGGGTTGCCCAGACTTTGCTTGAGTAAATCATATCATTTCCCCTTTGCTCTTCACTGTTTGTTTTTTGAACTGGAGGAAGTTGAAAGAAATCACCAGATAGGATGACTTGTAAACCTCCAAAAGGTTTATCGTTTCTTTTAAATCTACGACAAATACGTTCAACCATTTCGAGTTGATGACCGTGAAGCATTGAAACCTCATCAATTATAAGAACTCTAGCTTTTTCATATCTTTTCCAAAGATATTTTTTTTCTTCTATTTGCTCTAAATCTTTTTCATCTAATTTACTTCTTATACCTATACCAGACCAACCATGAATAGTCATTCCATTCATGTGGGTTGCTGCTATACCTGTTGAGGCCGTGACTGCAACTGGAATATTGTGATCATTTAAATATTTTATGTATTTGTTTAAGAGGTATGTTTTCCCAGAACCTGCGCTTCCTGTTAGATATATATTTATACCTGTTTTCATTATTTTAAATGCTTGTTCTTGGGTCATTACATCATTATAACAAAAAACCTGTTTATTAATTAGAGTTTTATTTTAATTCCAAAGTCTCATCTATTCTGATTTGTTTTATAAATGAAGGAACATGAGAAACTAAAATCATTGCTCCTTGGTATAAATCTAGGGCTTTAGCGATA
>JAQVGE010000182.1 GCA_028696935.1 Minisyncoccota bacterium
TTACCAATTTATCAATTGCATCATCCAGACGGAGTTCCATATTCGGTAAAAGTCTCTTCTTTATCTCCCACGGCTTCTTCAAAAACTCTGTCTTAGAGAATGCCTTTTCTTTCTTTGAATAGTCAGCTTCCTCTTTATCTGCAAAAGTACAAATTGCATTAGAATCTTTTCTACTTGCCTCTCGCATGCGCTGCTTTTTGCCCTGGCGCTCTGCATTCACAGTCAATGTATTCTGCTTTATCTCTCCAACCGGTAAATTTTATCCGTCACTGCATTATAGTCAGATTTCAATATTGCCAGCTGGAGAATTTCTTGTTGCAGTTCTTCCAGTCTTTTATCAATGTCGGCTGTATTCTTATCGTTTCCTCGCTGAGGGCCGTGGCAATGTTATCCTGCAGAATTGATAAGAACTCCTCCCTGCTACCAATGACTTCATTGATTGCATTGACCCACTGCCTTCTGCAGTGTTTCCTCATATATCGTCAGAGAAGAACACTCCGATCCTTTCTCCTCGAGTCGGCTGACGCACCGCCACGCGATGTATTTACAACCTCGATTGTTCCAATGCACTCTCCTGTAAATTTTGAGGCATCCGTTTGAACAGCAATTTTTGTACGTTTGACCCCACGCCCGTTCTCAGGGCTAAAAGTGGTGAGATCAACAATTCTCATAAAAAAAGAGGTATGTTGCTTACATACCCCTCATTATTTTTGGCTTGTACTTGAAAATATATTATTGGACACCTTATCCCACCAATTGAAAAACTCTGCTTGCAATCATTCTTACATTGGACGCAGATCCTACGGTATTCCAATTCTTCCTTTGTATTCAGAAAATACGACCATAATAATCTATCCTTGCAACAATTTATTTCTTTCTTATCCACCATTGGCTCCTCCTATCTGGATTTACCATCCTTCTTTGGTTCAAAAGATTTTTCCTCTGGAACAATTTCAGATGCAATTTTTGCCTTCTCATATGCCTCAAAAACATCAGCCCCATACTGCGAAACTGGTTCTGCAACCATAGCAACTGCATTTTCATCATGCGCTTTCTCCATTAACGAGTTAAACTTCTTCATCATGCAATCAATTTCCACATACCTTGTCAAATTCTCCGTCTTATCAATCGCTGCATCCAGTCTTAACTCCATATCGTCCAATATCTTTTTCTTTATAATCCATGGTTTCTTTATCATCTTAGTTTTTGAAAACTTTTTTCCTGCTGAGAATAATCAACCGCTTCCTTATCGGCAAATGTCCTAAACGTATTAGCTATCTTCTGATTTGCTTCACGCATTCCAGTCCCAAAAGTATCAATCTTAGCAATTGTCGCTGATACGTCCCTTTTTGATTCCTTCACCAGCTCACGAATACCTACAAGCTTCTCCATTACAGCAAAAAATTCGGAAATCTTGTTAAGTGCATCTTTACCCTTTTTCTTCGCATCCACGACAATCTCTGACGCTTTCGATCTCATGTTATCCTTTACCGCAAACAACTGATCTTTCATAGTACCACATCGTTCCTGTAATCTTTCTGCTACCGCCTGAACCTGAGCTTTCAGATTGTTCAGTACTGTATCTTCTTGCATATCCTTGTACTTCTTTCCTGCCTTACATTGCACACTTCTCCCGGACGCAAGCCCGCAAATGCCTGCAAACCTATGGCGAAAGAAATATCTGGAGCATATCTGACCGCCAGATTCATAAGAATTTGAAATACTTTTGTAGGAATATCTCTGAATATTTCCTGTTTCTCTTGAATCCCCCTAATTTGAAAAGCTGGAACTTGTTTCTTTATCATTCTTCCCCGTTTCGTGAAAATCTGACTCTCGACATACAACTCCTCCTTCTTTAACGTCAAATATCCACCATGTTTGTGCGTGAGTTTTTTAAAAAACAGTGTCACTGCATACACACACTTCTCAATACTCTGGCTTCCCCGATAACCCCCATCTGCCTTTTTCTCCAAAGCATAATCCATAAAGAAACAGGTCAGTATTTCCTTTGTCACTTTAAATACATGCTCAACCTTATAGACATCATAATGGTCTATCAACACATAATTCAGCATCATGCAGATATAATGCATCTTTGCTTTGACGTCAGATGTCAAAGGGCGAAAAACCTTGTTTTCATATGCACCCACAAAGTTATGCAGCCTTGTAAAGCGGATAATCACATCATATTTATTCTTGATTACTATAAACGATCTGGAATAAACTATCTCATCTGGTCCCACTAACTTGTGTTCATAAACTGCATTCGCTTCATTTTCTGTGCCTGGGATAATGTTGGTGTACATTGCTCTAGATCCATTACCTCAAATAATTCACGCTGCTCTTCACTTTTTAAAAATGATATTTCAACAGCAGGACGAAAAGCTATTTGACCCAAATCAACCATTTCTAAAATTTGTGGGATTAAGTTAGTCAATCTGATATATCTGGCAATCTGCGCTTGGCTTTCTCCTACTAACTTACCTAACTCTTCTGTAGAATTTATCTTTTTATCCATTGGATAAAAGGTATCAGTCGATAAATCTGTTCTTTTTCCTTGCTGCTTCATTGCCTCCAATTTCAACTTAAAAGCAAAAGCTTTTTCGCTAGGTTTGATACTCTCCCTTTGCAAATTACTATCTACCATAGCGATTATGGCTTGATTATTATCCATGTCTTTTATAATTACTGGAACCTCATCTATCCCTGCCCACTTACTTGCTTCCTTTCGTCTATGTCCGGCAATTATTTCGAATCCATCACCGTTTGGATTTGGTCTTGCTAACAATGGTACTAATACACCTTCTTCCTCAATACTCTTCATCAGTTCAAACAATTCCTTGTCATTTTCTACTTTAAAGGGATGTTTTTCAAAATCATGTAACTCATTAATTTTAATGTTCTTTAT
>JAQVGE010000183.1 GCA_028696935.1 Minisyncoccota bacterium
ATCAGACCGTTTTTCTGAAAAATGGCGTTTTACGGATTCCTCGGACAATATAGATGGATATTACGGCGGTTACCGCAGCGAGCAAAGGTATCAGCAGTGCTGGCATGAAGCGTTGCGGGTAAAATCCCAGACGGCCTATGATGTGCTGAACTGCAGGATGAACGAGATATATTCCGAATGTCAGTGGTGCGATTGTCGCCGTCCACGCTGGAACGGTAGACTGCATGGCGAGCATGAACAGACTGATTGCGGCAGCCATCACGCAGGGATTCTGATAATGGTGGAACCACCGCGCAAATTCCAATCTGCCATCGGTAAACAGCACCCAGCTTGTGGCAGTAACGCTCAGTATGACAGTTGCCATGAAAATCGTAAGCGCTGACCAACCGGGCAGAATTTTCTTTGCCCGAAATCGCAAATAATATCCGGCGAGGAAATATCCCAGGTAATCCGCAAACCACAAAATGAACGGGTTTTCCGCTTTGTTCGTGAGGATAGCCCGCAGGTTGTTGGCGGATGTTGCGATCAGAAATGCGGCGATCAGCCAGAACATAGTCCTGTCCTCAAGCCGCAGAACAAATCTGCGCAACAGAGGTACGACGAGATACAGGCCTATTATCATGTAGAGAAACGACAGGTGCGACCATGGTCTGCCTGTGAGTATGCCCTGAAAGACCTTGTGAAAATCGTGAGGCCTGTCGAACAGGCAGGCATCGGCCCAGCCGAAGAGTACGTAAAACGTTACCCAGAACACAAACGCCCATCCGAGACGCGAGAGCCTTTTGCTATAAAACGTCAACGCTGATTCATTACGTTTGTCATCGTCAAGCAGCAATGCCCCGCTGACCATCACAAAAATCGGAACACACCAGCGGGTCAAAGCGTCGTAAATTTCACCGACCAGCCAGCCGGGGCAGCCGAATTGCTGCGATAGACACGCTGAAAGATGAAGCAGGACTACAGCGAAAGCACTTATGACGCGCAATAAATCCAGCCAATCCTGATGTCCAGGCGCGAGGCTGGCGGTGGATTTCATGGCGATTTCAACCCTGTTGGGCCTTCTGGTATTCTTCTGCCAGTTCCGCCAGTGCGGAACGATGGACCATCTTGGATATCGAACCCATGCGGTCGGCAAGGAGAATACCGTTGAGGTGATCAAGTTCGTGCTGGAACGCGCGGGCTGCCAACTCCGTGTGCGTTTCACGCACTTCGTTGCCGTCAAGATCAAGGGCGCGAACGGTAACGACGCTGTTGCGTTTTATCTTGCAGTAAATTCCCGGGAAGCTCAGGCAGCCTTCTTCGTCGGAAACGGGTTTTTCGCCTGAGATGACTTCCGGGTTAATGTAGACGTGAAAATCCTGCGGATCAAATGTTGGGCTGGTGATGAAAAGCCTTACGGTTACGCCCACCTGTGAAGCAGCCAGGCCTACACCGTTATTGGTGAACATGATTTCCTTCATTTTTTCAGCTAATGCGCGTACATCGTCGTTGATTTCTTCAATCGGCGTGCAGACTTCGCGCAGGCGCGGGTCAGGATATTTGACCACCTTAAGTGAGTCCAGATTGTCGGCAGCGAGCTTTATTTTTTCAGTTGAAGTCATATTCTACATCTTGTCAAAATCAAAGTCATCATCTTCATCACCATCATCGAATTCTTCAAATTCCTCAAAATCATCCTCATCGAATTCGAATTCATCTTCATCTTCGTCGAAAAGCTCGTCGTCGAATTCATCATCTTCGTCTTCAAGCTCTTCATTTTTTTCGGCGGCCTCGCCCATGCCGAATTCATCTTCCTCGTCGTCTTCGGCGGACTCGTCATCCACTTCCTCAAATTCATCCTGATTGTCGAAATCGTCGATAATTTCCGATGCTTCGTCCAGGCTTTCAGCGGGTACGAACACCGGAATCCCTTCTTCGCCTTCGAGGTTGTCCGGTACGCTGCCCATAACTTCTTCCAGTTCGTCGTAACCCACGAGGACTTTTATTTCGTGGTCTTCCAGCAGGCGGCGATAAGTTTCGGCGGCTTCCTGCGTTTCAGCGAACAGTGCGGGTATATAATCTGCCTCTTTTCCCATGATTCACACCTCGAAAATACATTCCAATTTCATTATACCCAAAACGGCCTTATATCATGAAATATTTCGATAACGAATTATTTTGCAAATATTTGTCAGGGATTTTCACTTATGCAAAACACGGGAATTTCGCATTTCCTTACGGAATTACGAGCACGTTCCCTGCGGCTGTTTCCTGATAAGGATTCTTGCCGTAAATCGTGCAGAATTTATTGTGCAAAGCCGATTTGCCGCCGAGCCTTATGCCCGTACGGACCAAAACGCCTGCCAAAACCATATAAAACCCAAAACCGCTTCAAGTTCAACAAAAAATCCCCACGAATTTCCCGGATAAATAAATTTTTTTGCTCTTATTGACGCTTGATGCCAATACGCATAAAATCTAGGGCTTCTTAGATACCTGCATTTTTATTGTTTTGTTGTTTGAACCCGGTTTTGAAAGGATAGTTCAAAATGGGAAAAATTAAAGTTGCCGTCGTAGGCATCGGCAATTGTGCGTCATCCCTGATTCAGGGTATTAACTACTACAGGGATGTTTTCGCAAAAGGAGAGGAAGTCATAGGCTTGGCCCATCCGGTGTTGGGCGAATATGCCCCCGGCGACATAGATATAGTAGCCGCCATCGACGTTGATGTACGCAAGGTCGGCAAACCGCTCCACGAAGCTATCTTTGCCCTCCCCAACAACACCAAGATTTTTTACGATAATTTCAAATATGACGACGTTATCGTGCAGATGGGCAATCTGCTTGACGGTGTGGCACCGCATATGGCGGAGTATCCCGAGCATCAGGCGTTCCGTACTGTCGACAAGCCCTCTGCCACCAAAG